>CALGKV010000086.1 GCA_937930465.1 Methanosuratincolales archaeon
AGCTCTTTCCGTCCTAAGCAGGAGCTCACCAAATACAGCTCGATCCTATGGCAGGTCTGGACAACAACCGACTCTGCAGCCCCAATCGACTTTAGCTTTAACAGCGAGGATTTGATGTCGCGTAACGTGAAGCTCTCGAGCACCCTTACTGGGGCCTTTTTATGGCTTATGGAGAGGCATATCATCGTCGGCATCAGATTTCCTTGAAGGATCTTTTTATTTATTGATTTTGTTTCATATGAAACACCAAATAAATTGTTCAAAGGCAGCAACTGAATCGAATGTCTCCATCACGAGCCAAGCAGCCGCCGTAACCTGATTTTATTTAAATGAAAGTGTAAAAAAGCCTTAAAAAGGCTAAATCAAATATACCTGCATATTGATAAGGGGTATCCATGCTCAAGGAAAAGTGCGGAGTATTCAGTGTCGTGAGCGCGGGCAGCAGCGACGCATTTGTGCCGCTCTACTGGGGCCTTGTGGCCCAGAACCACAGGGGGCACGAGTCCTACGGCTTCCTCACATATTCGGAAGGGCTCAAGAGGTACGTCGACCTCGGTCTCGTCCCCAGGATTGAGAGAGAGGAGATCCTGAGGTGGCAGATGCTGCTCCCGGGAAAGCGGGGCATTGCACACGTCAGGTACGGCACCTCGGGCAAGAGAGACGTCTACTCGCACCTCAGGGACGCACAGCCAATGGTCGTGTCGCAAGGGAGGTCGAAGATGGGCATCGCGTTCAATGGCAACCTGGTCAACATCGGATGGCTAAGGGGGGCGCTCGCCAGCAAGGTTCCGAAGACGAGGGCTACCTCCGACACGGAGCTCCTGTGCCGATACCTAGCATCAAAGGCGAATGGAGGAACTATGGAGGCGATAGGGTCATGCATGGAGGAGATCGAAGGGGCGTATTCTGTGGTCGGCCTCAGGTCCAACGGGGAGCTTTTCGCGTTCAGGGATCCGCTCGGGATCAGACCCCTTTGCCTCGGGAGGAGCAAGGATGGGAGCATAACTGCAGTCTCCTCTGAGACAGTCGGGCTGGACATCAACTCGTTCAGCCTAATAGGCGAGGTCGAACCGGGCGAAGCTATCGTGTTCACAGGAGAAAGCATGGAGAGGAGCAGGGTCGCAAGGTGCCCAAGGCGCGCACTCTGCGGATTCGAGCTCTCCTATTTCAGCAGGCCCGACTCGATAATCAATGGGAGGCCCGTCTACAAGACCAGGGAGGAGTTCGGCAGGAACCTCGGCAGGAGGTACCAGGAGTACGTGAGGAGGGCGGACGTGATAGTCAGCATCCCGGAGACGGCGGAGGACGCCGCTTACGGTCTCCACGAAGAGACCGGGCTCAGGTGGGAGAGGACGCTGAGGAGGCACAGATTCGTCACGCACAGGGCGTTCATACTCGAGTCGGAGGACCGGAGGGTAACCATAGACAGGAAGATAAACATCGCCGACGGCGGCCTGAGGGGCAAGAAGGTGATAGTGGTGGAGGACAGCATCGTCAGGGGAGACACGACCAAGACAATCATCAGCAAGCTCAGGGAGAGGGGGGCTGAGGAGGTCTACATGTTCGTCACATTCCCGAGGATCACTCACCCTTGCTTCTACGGGATAGACATGGCCACATTCACCGAGCTTATAGGCTTTATGCACGACGAGGCAGAGATAGCCGAGCAGATAGGCGCAGATGCAGTCTGCTACCAGCCGCTTGAAGACTTTGTGAGGGCGACTGGCATGAGGGGAGAGGATCTCTGCATGGCGTGCGTTACGGGGAAATACCCGACGGAGCTCGCCCAGAGGATAGCCGACGGGGTGAAGTCAAGGGTAAATCAGGATGGCACAAGGGTTTACGAGCTTGAGGCATGATGGAGGGATATGAATGGCAGGAATAATCGGAATATACCTGTTCGACAGGAGATGGAACGCATACAACTTCGGGATCTTCGGGCTGATGGCGCTGCAGCACAGGGGCCAGGAGACCGCCGGGATGGAGATTTTCAACGAGAGCCGGCAGAAGATCACGGGAAAGGGCTTGGTGGAGCAGGCTTTTTCCTCTGTCAGCGGCAAGGGGAACATCCTCATAGGAGGGGTCTCCCCTTATCCTGCAGAGGAGGCGGAGGCTCTCCCGATAACAGTCTCCAACAAGGTTTCCGCGAGCATCGACGGGAAGGTCACAGCAATCGAAGGCTACTGCTGGGACAGCGGGCTCGCGTACGAGGCGAACCTCAGGAGGGCGTATGAAGAGCTCGAAAGGGGGTCGGAGGAGCTCGATGCGATCAGGGACTATTTCAGCAGGTGCAGGGGCGGATTCTCATACATAGCAGCCAACGGGAGAAGCGAAGTCCTCGCAGGCAGAGGGAGCCTGGGTGTGAAGCCGCTAGTCCTAGGTAAGATGGGGTTCGACGGAGGGATTGTTGCTTCAGAGAGCTGCGTCATGGACATCATAGGAGAGAGGGTCCCGATTAGCCCGGCCGAGAATATAGAGCCAGGTTATGCAATGGCATTCACGCCGATGTCCGCACGGTCCGAAAGGATCCGAAACTCCCCAAAGAGAGCCTACTGCATATTCGAGTACGTCTACCTTGCAAGGCCTGACTCTTACATAAACGAAGTCCCAGTATACAGGGTGAGGCGCGAGATAGGGAGGAAGCTTGCCCAGGAGGGGAGCGCAGACGCCGACGTTGTGATAGGCGTCCCAGAGACCGCCATACCATTCGCTATGTCGTACTCGAACGAGACCGGCATACCGGTGGAGAAAGGGTTCGAGCTGACCGGAAGGAGGGTAAGGAGTGCCATGAAGCCGAACCAGGTAGAGAGGCTCAAGGGAGTCCAGCTCAAGCTGAATGTAATAAGCGAGGCGGTGAGGGGGAAGAGGGTCGTCCTCATCGACGACAGCGTGGTGAGGGGCAATACGCTGGCAAACATAGTCTACCTGATGAAGGAGAAGGGGGCAAAGGAGATCCACGTCAGGATAGGGAGCCCGCACATAGTTTCTCATTGCCCATTCGGGGTCGAGGTCCCTGGAGAGGACGAGCTGATTGGGAGGCACCTCAAGGAGGATAAGATCGCAGAGGTCATAGGCGCAGACTCTTTCAAGTACCTCAGCCTAGACGGGCTTATCGAGGCCACTGGGCTCAGGTGCAGCGATTTCTGCACAGGATGCTTCAATGGCGCCTATCCGGAGGTGG
>CALGKV010000087.1 GCA_937930465.1 Methanosuratincolales archaeon
CACGCCCTTAATGAGCTTCCCATCCCTTATCACGACGTATGCGTCGTTCTCGCACTCGTCCTTCTTGCAGACAGGGCATTTGAGGCATACGTTTGACTTGAGCGAGTAGTTGAAACCCTTCGGGAAGAAGAGGCTCGCGAGCTGCTTCCCGGTCCATAGCTCCTTCGGCTCGACGATCTCGGGCGGCGGGAGCTCTCCGGTGTAGCCTGCCTTCGCGAGGAGCTGTGACGCCTCCTCCCTCGTGAGCACGGTCTCCTTCCTGGTGAGCATGTATGCGCCAGAGATGTAGTCCTGTATCCCGCCCATGATCGGACCGCCGTACCTAGGTGAGAGTATCTGCTCCTGGACGAGCATAAGTACGCCTGCCTCAGCCCTCGCCTCCTCGCTCTGGGGGACGTGCAGGTTCATCTCGTCCCCGTCAAAGTCTGCGTTGTAAGGCGGGCAGACGCATAGGTTGAGCCTGAAGGTCTTATATGGGAGGACCCTGACCCTGTGAGCCATTATGGACATCCTGTGGAGGGAAGGCTGCCTGTTGAATAGGACCACGTCGCCGTCCTTCAGGTGGCGCTCTACGATGTATCCGATCTCAACGGCTTCGGCTATCGCCTTCCTGTCCTTCGGGAACCTGAGGTCTATCCTCCTGCCGTCTGGCCTGATGATGTAGTTGGCGCCGGGGTGTATGTCCGGACCGTTCTCGATGAGGCGCTTCACCTGCTCCATGTTGTACGGGTTTATCCTCTCAGGTATCGTCAGGAGCTTGGCCACGTCTATTGGGACGCCCACCTCGTTGATGCTGATTATCGGATCTGGGGAGATCACGGTCCTGGCGGAGAAGTCGACGCGCTTGCCCGATAGGTTCGATCTGAACCTCCCTTCCTTACCCTTGAGCCTCTGTGCCAGGGTCCTCAGCGGCCTTCCTGAGCGGTGGCGCGCCGGCGGGATCCCGGAGGTCTCGTTGTCGAAATATGTGGTCACGTGGTACTGCAGCAGCTCCCAAAGGTCCTCGATTATCAGCTGGGGGGCCCCTGCATCGACGTTGTCCTTGAGGCGCTCATTGATCCTTATGATGTCTACCAGCTTGTGCGTCAGGTCGTCCTCTGACCTGATCCCCGACTCGAGCGTAATTGACGGGCGCACCGCAGAGGGCGGCACGGGCAAGACGGTGAGAACCATCCACTCGGGCCTGGCGATTCTCGGGTCTAGACCCATGAGCCTCACATCAGAGTCGGTTATCCGCTCGAGCCTTGACCTGATCTCGTTTGGCGCGAGCTTAACTGTGCCCTCCTTGTGCTCCTCGTAGTAGGCTGTCGGCTTCTCGAACTTCAGCTTGAACTGGGCTTCGTTGCAGTGAGGGCACTCCATGTTTTTGGAAGCCCTCCTGACGACCCTCTCGGCGAGCCTGAGCCTGAGCTGGGGCCATTTCTTCTGGTACTTCTCCATCAGTATCGTGTACTTCTCGACCTCTTCCTTCGTGAGCAGGATCCTTCCGCAGTTCCAGCAGGTGGACTTGAGGAGGTTGTAAACTAGCTTTGCAAAGCCAGGGTGCACCACGGGGCGCGCGAGCTCAATGTGCCCGAAGTGTCCGGGGCACTGCCCGACCCTGTTACCGCAGGTCTGGCACTTCTGCCCAGGCTCGATCGTCCCCAGTCTCCTGTCCATGAGGCCAGCCTCGATAGGTATCCCGTCCTCGTCGTAGGTGTCGGCTGTGACGATGTTCACGACAGACATCTTCCTTATCTCTTCAGGGGACAGTACGCCGAACTTTATCGATTTGATTGATTTGATCAGCTCGTAGAACGACATTCTCAGACCCTCTCCTCCAGTTTCAGCCTTGGGGCTATCCCTAGGCTCATAAGCTCCTGAAGCAGCAGCTTGAAGGCATAAGACATGACTACTGTGGTCGTCTTCGCCTTGTCGCCGCAGACCGAGCACACGTACCTGTCCTTGACCCGATCGTAGTAGGCGATGAGGCCACAGTCCTCGCAGATATGCACCGAGCTCCTGTCCGACTCGTCGAGAAGCCTCTCCTTCAGGAGCATGGCCGCGCCGTGCCCTATCAGGCAGTCGCGCTCCATCTCTCCGAACCTGAGGCCACCTTCCCTTGCCCTCCCCTCTGTGGGCTGCCGCGTGAGTATCTGTACCGGCCCCCTCGCGCGGGCGTGCATCTTGTCTGCGACCATGTGGTGCAGCTTCAGGTAATATGCGATCCCGATGAACACCTCTGCCTCCAGAACCCTGCCCGTCCTTCCGTCGTACATTATCTCCTTTCCGGTTGGCTTGAATCCGTTCTTCTTGAGCAGCTCCCTCATTTTGCTCTCTTCCGTTCCGCAGAAAGCGGTCCCGTCGATCTGCTCCCCCGAGATCGCGGAGGCCTTGCCGCCAAGCACCTCCAGAAGCTGCCCCAAGGTCATTCGCGACGGTATTGCGTGCGGGTTGATGATCAGGTCCGGGACGACGCCGTCCTCAGTGTAAGGCATGTCGTACTGGGGGACGAGCATACCCACGACACCCTTCTGCCCATGCCTCGATGCAAACTTGTCCCCCAGCTCGGGGACGCGCTCGTTCCTGACCCTGATCTTGACTAGCTTGTTTCCGTCAGAAGTCTCTGTGACGATCACTAGGTCGACTACGCCATCCTCGCCAGCCCTCATGGAGACTGAGGTCTCCCTCCTCATGGGGCCCGTGGTCTCGAACTCCCGGTACTCCTCGAGGAACCTCGGCGGGCTCGTCTTGCCTATCAAAACGTCCCCGCCGGTTATTGTCGACTCTGGCTCGATTATGCCGTCGTCCCCCAGGAAACGGTAGGACTCTGCTGTCCTGTAGCCCCTGACGTTCGGGTTGGGAATTTCTATCTTGTCCTCCTGGCCTCCGGGGTACCTCCTCTCCTCAGTCTCGTAGCACCTGAAGAACGAGGATCTCCCGAGACCGCGCTCGACAGAAGACTTGTTCATTATGAGGGCGTCCTCAATGTTGTAGCCCGAATATGAGAGTATGGCGACGACAAAGTTCTGCCCCGCAGGGCGCCTGTCCAGCATAAGCATCTTGGCAGGCCTGGTGTTTACAAGCGGCTTCTGCGGGTAGTGCAGGAGGTGCCCCCTCGTGTCAAGCCTCTTGGAGAAGTTGGCTGCGTAGAAGCCGAGCGACTGCTTGACCATCGCCGATCCGTAGGTGTTCCTGGGCGACTGGTTTGCCTCAAGGTAAGGTATCATCGAGGCGCTGATCCCCAGGATCGTGGACGGCACAATCTCCATGTGCGTCCGTTCCCTGTCCAAGTTTTTCGGGTCTAGGGCTATGTAAGAGTTCTCTTCCTCTTCCGCATCGAGGTACTCGACGATGCCCTGGGTGATCAGGTCATTCCAAGTCCACTCGCCTGAGACTAGCTTCTGTACGTGATCCCTTGTGAGTCGGGGGACGCCGTTGTCCACAATGAGGAGCGGCCGCCTGACCCTGCCCGCGTCACAGTTTACATAGACCTCGTTAATGCTGCCGTACCTGTAGTGGGCGATGTTGACCTCATGGTGGAGCTTGCCCCTGCGCCTGAGCCTTCTAATGTCAGCCACGAGTAGCTCTGGCTTCTGGTGTATCCCTATTAGCCGCCCGTTGAGTATGACCTTGGCGCCA
>CALGKV010000088.1 GCA_937930465.1 Methanosuratincolales archaeon
GCTTTTTCAGAACATACGTCCTCAGCTCGAGCTCGTTGTATATCTTTCGCGTCTCCTTCGGGGAGAGCCCCCTCATAGGGGCCACTTTGTACTCCAGCAGGTAGCTGTTCCCAACCCCTCTGAAAGTATGCGCGTCCGTTACGGGATCCCAGGAGAATATCTCGATGAAGTTGTAGGACTTCTCGACAGGGTCTATCCCGATGATCTCGCAGATCCCCGTGACTCTCCTCTCGAACTTCCCAGTCTTAGGGCTCTTCACGCTGCTTTGGAAAACGACAACATTGAGGTTGTCTACATACGCGGCGGGTATGTTTATGGGGTCGCCAGTGATCCTCTGGATGAGCTTCTGCATAGACGCAGCGTGGAAGGTCGATATTACGGGGTGACCAGTCTGGATTGCCTGGAACGCCACATTGCCCTCCTTTCCTCTGATCTCTCCGACGATTATGTAATTCGGTCTCTGCCTGAGTGCAGACTTGAGGAGGTCAAAGAGCTCTATTGAAGACGACTCGGACTCGCCCCTGCGCGTACATTCGCTCACCCAGTTGGGGTGGGGAATATAGACCTCAGGAGTGTCCTCAATCGTGATCACCTTGGCGTTCGGCCTGATGAAGACTGTGATAGCGTTTAGAGTTGTCGTCTTGCCCGAGGCGGTCTCGCCGCATATGAACATCGACATCCCTGATTCGAGCATCATCCACAAATAGGCAGCCATACGCGCGTCGAGAGTGCCAAACTTTATGAGCTGGGTTATGCTGAGCGGTATCTTGGAGAACTTCCTTATGGTGAAGTTGCTCCCCCTCCTGCTCACGTCGCTGCCGAAGACCACATTGAGCCTCGATCCGTCCAAGAGCGAAGCATCGACTATCGGCCTCCTAGGGCTGACCGGCCGACCTATCTTCTCGCACATCTTCACAACGAATGAGTCGAGCTCCTCGGCTTTGTTGAACTCGATCGAGGTAGTCATCGACCCAAATATCTTGTGCTCCACGAAGACGGCGCCCACTCCGTCACAGGAGATATCCTCGATGTACTGATCCTTTATGAGAGGCTCCAGAGGTCCCATCCCGATCTTGTCAGTGAGGATCTCATACTTCAGCTGCTCATAAGTCTCCTTCGAGAGGAAGAGGGGTGAGAAGTTTCTCTTTTTATCGTTCTTTTGGGGCATGACCGAGTGATCTCCCTCAATTCTTACAGCCTCCTCAAACAGCTCGGTAAGCATCGCCTCCCGACGCTCAGCGATCTTCTTCGCAGTCTCGTCGTCTATCATTGAGGCGAGCATCTCTTCAACTTTTCCAATGAGACCCTTTTTCTCAGGGGGGAGCCTCGGCTCTATCGGGCGGTACTTTCCGTACGCGTCCCGCATCCCCTTGAAGACATGGACGAATATCTTGTCCGAGGCAGGGTATATTATATTGAATTTCTTGAGCAGGCGCAGGTCTCTCGAAAGCGTCTTCTTGAACTGGAGAGGGATCCCGACGAGCTCCGGATCGTTCTTGGCCTTGTGGGCGTACTCGTGAAGGTGGGGGGCGCCAGAAGCGAACTCGGAAAACTCGGCACCCAGCTCGGCCGCTAGGTTGCAGTTTATACCTGAGTCGGAGCGGCTTTGGGGCTGGGAGATTGCGCTAGCCAATGCTCTAGACCCCCTCTCCCTCGCTCAAGATCCCTATCCAAAGCACCTGTTAGCCCTCCATGCCCCACCAGTTTATAACGAGGTTACCAATTACCTCCGCGATCACGCCTTGACCTGGGTGAACGGCAGCACCCTGATACCTATACCCGGCTCGACCTTGAAAGTGCACAGGTTGTTAGTAGCCTTGGCAGCGCCCCTGAGCTTGAGTATCTCCAGCGTCCTTGCCGTTTCGTTGCTCGGCAGTGTCTTAACCTTGAAAACCATATGCCCATCGCATATCGACCTTATCCTGATCAGTAGGTTGTTGTCGAAGGCATATGGGTGGATCGTCACGAAGACGCACCTACCCCGCTGGTCAACGTAGTTCCTGAGTTCCGAGAGGAAGTTGAGCAAATCCTTCTCCGATGAATGTGTGGCAATGTATGTTAGTGAGTCGAAAATGACCAGGTGTGAGTCGCCCTTTTTCTTGATGAAGTTGAGTATGACAGAGAGGTAGTTAGAGGCGATCGCCTCATCCCAGTTGATCCCCTTAGCGTGGAAGGCAGTTATCCTGAATTTCCCCAGTATGAAGTGAGGCTTGGCTGAGAAGGATAGGCTCTCCATCTGCGAGACAAGCGACTGCACGGTCATCTCAGTTGTGACGTACCGGACGCTCAGACCCGAGGAGAGTGCCCCCCATGCCACGTCTTGCGCAAAGACGCTCTTTCCGGTGTCGTTTTCACCCTCCAGCAGGTTCATCGACGGCATCGGTATGCCGCCTATCAGGCGATCGAGCTCGCCAGTCCCCATCCTGATTAGGGATTGCTTGTCCTGAGGTGAAGCCAATTCAGACACCACCTACTTTCCTTCCGCGCTTGCGTTGCGGAATATGTCGGGCCGTTTTATTCCGTGAGCAAAATGGAAGTGGATGCATCGGAATGCTGCGCAGGCATATTTTGATGCGCAAAGGATCATCCCCCAAAGCTCATCGAGTACACGTTCCCGCTGGGAGTTGCGATCCTGAAGAGCCAAGGAGATCCTGCATCCACGGGCATCGAAGGTGAGACTGACAATTCTAGTGTTTCGCCCGGATCCCACATGCCGCTTGATCCGCGGAATGGGTTGACCAGCTCCGGCTGCCCCTCAATAGTGACTGCTAGGATTGTCCAGTTTTCGCCGTATTCGGCGCGCTCAAAAATTAGTTCCCCCCCGCTTGAGTAGGCTATGAACACATCCGAACGAGAGATGTCCCTAATTCCCATAGGATCGGAACCAGCGAGAAGCGTCATGTTGACCAGAATGTCACTACCCCCAGGGGAAACTCGCCCACCATTTATTTCAATCAAAACATGCCCTCTAGCTGTTTCTAGCTTTTGGTAGAGTCCCATGTATGAAACGGTCATTGATGCCATCGATGACATGGCAACCACAAAGACCACGCCGACCATGGCAGCAGCGAATGCCCCTCCGAATCCGCTCAACCGCACTCTCCTCCATCCATGCCCCGTCTAGACAGAAAAACGATAACTGTCAGAGACTCCATTGTGCGTTACCACCTTTACAATGTAATCCCCAGCTGAGATATTGTAATTGAGCCAGATCGATATTTTTAGCGTTTCACCCGGATCGAGATTCCCGTCCCCATCATAGTCCTTTGCTATGGAAAAGGACCAGCCCGAAATGGATCCGTTGTAAGCTATGTACTCAGGGGCTCCATCTAAACCAGCAAATAAGTCAAACTGCCTGATTTGCCCCCCACTGAAGTAGCTTCTGCCTGTATTCTTGACCCATACAGTCAAATTATTCTCCGAGGATTTTATCGCGAAGACTACTTTCACTGCGGTTGACGCAGAGTCGCTAGCCATAGCGAAGTAGGAGCTTTGTGCTTGGTTGAGCTGGTAGGATCCCTGGACGAAGACGGCTGCAACTGTAGAAGCCGCTATGACCACAGCTATTGTCAATATGCCTTCGGTGAGGACAGAGCTCAACCTGTTATCACCTTATTCACCTACAATCGCAGAATTGATTAATCAATCCTTTATCCCGCCCC
>CALGKV010000089.1 GCA_937930465.1 Methanosuratincolales archaeon
GAGACGTTGATGTCGATGGGGAATTCGTCAAGAGTTCTGGTCTTAGGGCAAAGAGGATTCTTGGAGGATGCATCTGTTGCAGCCTTGGCGCAGACCTGGTTTCGACTATAAAGATTGTCGTCGAGGAGTTCAACCCGGATATTATATTTGTTGAGCCCACTGGGGTGGCCCTCCCGTCACAGGTGAAGCGCTTCTTTGTGCAGGCCTCTTACCTTGTGCCCGGTCTTGAGTTCTCACCTACTGTTGCGCTCATTGATGGCGTCAGGTTCCGTTCTCTGCTCGCTGAGTTCAAGGACTTCCTGACCAAGCAGGCCCGTGATGCAGAGATCTTGGCATTGACGAAGATAGACAAGATAGACAAGAAGTTTGACCTCCCGCTGATGATCTCTGCACTGAGGGAGATGAGGCCTGGAACCCGAGTGATTGGCGTCTCGTCGGTGACTGGCGAGGGCATGCCAGAGCTCCTATCCGCCTTACTCGTGGAACGGATTCAAATGGAATCGCCAGGGAATGGGGCATATCTTGCCCGAGACGATTCGGTATATTCGTCCGGAGTCGGAAATGCGGACTTTTATGGGTCACTCAAATCCGACAAGGATCTTGGCGAAAATGAAATCCGGAATTTCGTTTCAGGAGTGATGGAGGCAATGGGGAAGAAGTGCGTCGAGAAAACAGGAACAATACTCGGCCACATCAAGGCGTTCGGCGAGTCGGAAGGAAAAGGCTTCAAGGCGAGCATGGTTGACCTCTCCACCGGCGTCGAATTTTCCGGAGAGCTGCCAAAGTCTTGGAAAGCGCTCAAGCTCTCAATCTTCATGGCACTAAGTGGTTACAGTTCTGAGGAGATGCGATCCCACTTGAAAGGAGTGATCAGGGAAATGAGCGAAAAATACGGGTTATTGGTTGAGGATCTACACGACCACCACTAGCCTTTGTTCAGGAATGGGTCGAGTGTTGAGAGCTTCTCCGCGTTATGGAAAGTCAAGATGAACGGCTCCCCGCCATCGGTGCTCACTATCAGGTTCTTTGGCGCACCTGATTTCAACTTTCCTGCAAAATCCCTTATCCTGCTTTCCTCCTCTCGGTCGGCAGGGACTTTGAAGTTCCCCATCACTGCTGCCTGGTTTGCCAGCATCTCCGTGACCCTCAGTAGGTCCGAATCTTTAGAGATGTGGACAGCGTAGCTCCTGGGGGGCAGCTGTGTCAGGAATTTCAGGTTTTTGACGTCTTCTTCGATTTGGACGATCGGGACGACCCCTTCTTTAATCATCCCTTCGAGCATGGTTTTCGTTGTGGGCCACACAATCTTGTCGAAGTAGTAATCCCCCACTATCGCTGGGGTCGCATTTGTGAAAGACACCCATACCCTTGGCACTTTGCACGACTTTGCAAATTCGGACAGAAACTTCGGGTACATCTTGGCTATCGTCATCGCAGCACTGTAGACTTTCTGCTGATCCCTTGCCATGTCTTTCATTGTATCGTTGAATCCCCTGTAGTATGATATGTAGCCTATTGGCGTTATGCACATCGCGCCGCAGTAGCTTGCAACACCCCAGCTCTCTGTCTCTTCAACGAAGCTGCTCACCAAACCCGGTGTCTCAGCAAGCCTCTTCTCCAAGTCGACCATTAGGTCATGTTCCCTGTGGATCTTCAGTGCATATTCAACAGGCCCAAGGTCGCTCAAGTCGTCGTAGCCGTCTACATCCTTTATTATCTTAACAGGCTCCCTTAGCGAGGGTTTCGAAGGCGTGTAAACCCATCCAGATTCAAATATAGCTGGGTGGAGCAGTAATCCATCGAATTTTTTCAATAAAGATTCGTTGCTCTTAACCACCCCTTCGAAATTTTCCCTCTTGGAAGTGATCACCGGGGCGATCGGGACCCTTCCAGTGTTCTCCAGCTTTATTGTCTCCTCTATTATCCCCATTCCAATTCACAAATTATAATATATGAATGTTGAAGCCTATAAGCACTACCCCTAGGTTCTTGTTCGAGACATCGATCCCCTTCTCCTTTAGCCAGTTCTTTAGTAGGACATCTGTGTAGGTAGATGGCATGCCGAGGACAAGACCGTGGACCCCATCAGGCGCGTCTACCCCTATGCTCATGGGGGGTATGAAGACCTTTATCTCGCCTGACATCGCCTTCCTCACGCTGTTGGGAGGGAGCCTGTCCTTGAATATCACAAAGCTGTCCCCCAGCAGCATGGCGTTCTGATCCTTCCTGTAGGTCTCCAGGAGCGACTTGTCCCTTATCTCAACCCCCACTGTGTCTCCGAGATAAATCAGCTCTACAGGCTCCGGTGGGTAAGTGTATTTCTCATCAGTGATCGCAGCGATCAAATGGTCCCTTTTGAGGGCTTCCCTCACCCCTGCGTTGTACTTTAGGAAAAACCCGCCAGTGTTCTGCTCCTCGCACAGCTCCGAAGCGAGGATCTCATTTTTAAGCTCTGTTGGGAGCAGTACTGCATCAACAATACCTTTAACATTGATCAGCCTCTCCATGAGGCTGCCGACTATATATTCAAAAGACGACATATTTTTTACAGTTTAAAATGGTATGACATACATTTATATTTATTCATAGGAATAATTACTATTAAAATTGTTATGGAGGGCGGATTTTTGTACGGGCTGGCGATAGATATCGGAACGAGCGGAATACGGATCCAGGCGCTGGACTTGAACAACTCTGAGGTAGTGGCGACCGCCATAACCTTGAGGCACCCGCTGCCCGGGGCAAATGTAATCGACCACCTTCATTTTGCGGTTGAGGTGGGCGAGGATGTGGCCCACAAACTCATAATTGACACCATTAACTCGCTTCTTAAGCTTCTCGAAATCGATCTCTCCAAAGTAGAGAGGGTGGCAGTGGACGGAAATCCAACCCAGCTCTCGTTGTTCCAGAACATTGAGGTCCGAGATCTGGCCTATTGGGGTGAGCATGCCATGCATGATTACAACATAAAGCCGCCCGAGAGAAACGCCTGCGTGATCAAAGCCGGGTCGGTGGGGCTAGATCTGGACCCAGAGGCTGATGTCTATGTGCCTCCCGGCGTGAAGCATGAGATCGGCGCCGATGCGCTCGCCATGCTCGTCAAATCCGGAGTGTTGGAGAAGCGGGGCATATCGCTTGTGACCGACTTCGGGACTAACGCCGAGATAGCCCTTGTGATGGATGGCGAAGTTTTCACCTGCTCTGCAGCAGCCGGTCCTGCGATCGAGGGTCAGCGGATCGAGAAGGGCATGCTCGCCTCTCCGGGAGCGATATGCGATGTCAACCATGAGTCTAGCGGCTGGAGGATGACGATTCTCAACGAGCAGCTGCTGGCTGAAAAAGGCGATCTGGTTCTCCCCCACTCGGGAGAGGTAGTCGGTAGAGGGCCGATGAGCGGCAAGGCCCTGGGGATTACAGGGACAGGGGTCATCGCGGTGCTTGCACTCGGGATTTCTTCTGGGCTAATTAAGCTTCCCAACATAGCTACCCAGGACAGGAAGCTTTACCTCCAGGATGGGGTCTACTTCACGAGGCGCGACTTGGTCGAGGCAGGCAAGGCGATAGGGGCTTTCCGAGCAGGGCATATTTCGCTTTGCGAGGAGGCGGGAATCATGATGCACGACATAGATACTTCGTACATGGCTGGTGCATCTGGGTTCTACGTGGATGCTAACAAATCAATGGAAGTTGGCCAAATACCTGCATGCTCAAGGAAAGTGTACCAGATTGGGAATACTTCTCTGGGCATGGCGAAGGATATTGTGCTCAAGCCCGAGATGATCGATACGCTCCAATCCATGGCCGATAGCATAAGGGGGAGGCATATAATGCTCGCCACCTCGAAGGTCTTTGAGAAAGTTTACACCTTGGAGCTTTCATATTGGGATGAGGGGATGCCGATTACCATCTACAATGAGTACCTAAGGAGATATGGGTATAATCCGCTACCCAAGAGGACTCCGAACCCCGAAATAAAGCGCATCTACATGAGGGACATCCCTGAGCTTGGAAAGAAAGGGCTTAGAGTCCTAAGGGACATTGGCGTCACCCTGATCGGAGAATTCGAGGGATGCACTGGGTGCGAAAGCTGCGTCAAGAGCTGCCCGGAGAGCGCAATAAGGATCGAGCCTGAAGGCGACGGATACAGGATTATTATCAAGTCCGAGCTATGCGACGGGATGGCATGCTTAAGGTGCCAACAGACCTGTCCAGTTCAGGTCTTCAAATACTCGAGCCTTCTGAAAGGCAAAAAGGAATGAAACCTTTCTTTTTTTCAGTTCATCATAAGCTGCTAAATCCAACTGATGAATAAGATTTGAAATATATGAAAATAAAAAAAGAGAAAGAGTTGTTGTTTTACATCCTGTCTGCGTACTCCGCAACAAACTCCCCGACGACCTTCGGGTATTCCTTGCGAAGGTCCTTCCAGCTCTTGCCGGCAAGTGCCGCTTCCGCGAGCTTCGGTGCGTGGAATGCCTTTACTCCGTAGACTCCCATGTCGTAAGACTCCACGAAGTCCCTCTTGACCGCACCGCCGCCGCAGCCGAAGACTGGTACTGATATGCCCTGCTCCTGGAGTGCCTTCGCTACCCTCGGGAAGGCGGTCATTGTGGTGGTCATGAGCGCCGTGCCGGTGAGCATCACTGGCTTGTATTTCTTGACCGCTTCGATTACTTCCTTGTCAGGGACGTCCCTTCCAAGATCCACTGCCTCGAATCCGTTCGCCTTGAGGAACATCACGACGAGGTTCTTGCCTATGTCGTGCGGGTCACCCTCGGCGACGAACGAGACAACAGTGCCCTTCTTCTCCCTGGCCCTTCCGAGCTTCTGCTCAGCCACTGCCATTGCGGCAGTCATCGCATCAGCAGAAAGCATTATGTCGGGAAGGAAGTACGCTCCCTTCGCGTACAGCGCGCTCACAGCGTCCATTCCCTTGGCTAGCCCCTTCTCGATTACGTCGAGCGGCGAAACCATATCTAGAGCTGATTTCGTGGCTTGCACTGCTTTCTCCGTATCCCCGAATATCACTGCCATTGCGAGCGACTTGAAAGGCTCGTCCTTTGGCAGTACTTTCTTGACGTCCGGGTCGTCCTCTGGCTTTATTGCTGGCCCTTCGATGATGACGTTGTACCTCTTAAACATCATGTCGAAGTCCGCTTTCTTAGCCCATTCTGAAAATGCCATTTCGCAACACCTCACAAACCATAGCTCTTCGGGTCAAATGTCGGTATCTTACGCGGGTACTCTCTCATGCACTGGTCGACGAATATCTCTGCTTCCATCGGGAGGCTCTCAAGGATGCTTGTGTACTTCCTCAGAGTGTCCAGCTCAAACCTTGTCAGCTGGAGGAGTTTGGCCTCGTATGCTTCCATCATTACCTTGGAAGCCTCAAGCGCTGCAGCCCTTGCCCTCAGGTATATGTCCTTTCCATACTCCACTATTGCCTTACCAACCCTAAAGGCGTTCGGATACGCGAGCAGCGTGCCCTGCGGGTCCCTGTACATGTCAGTGAACGTGTAGAGGTCCCTGAGCGTCTTCGCATTGCCTGTCTGGATAGCGGTGTTCATTAATGCAGATTCATAGCCTGTTGCCTGCAGCCAAACAGCTGGTGTTGGCCCGCCCATCTCCTCCCTGTGGAAGACCGACTCGTTGCTCCAGCAGTCCACCACCTGGCATGTCAGGTTGCCCATGACATCAGCATGCGCACATACTGCATTCTTACCTTCCTGGCAGATTGGCACTCCTGTAATGGCCTTTATTATGGTGTTCTCGTATCCGCAGTCCTTCAGTGGACCGGTGGCGCCGCACTCGACCGCAACAAGGCTCCTTGCGGCTGAGATCGCCCTCGCCAGAGCTGCTGCCGTATGAGACATGTCCTTGCCCAGCAGCCCTCCTGCAACGTACATGCAGGTGTTGGCCCCTGAGCAGTTGGTGTCGCCTGCTGGTCTTGTGTCGTACTTGCTGCAGATGTTGACTGCCCTTGTCCAGAAGTACTCCATGTCTATGCTACCTAGGTAGCCAATCCCAAACAGAATTGCCCTAATGTCTCCTCTCATTACACCATAGTCAAGGACCGACTTGCCTCCCATGGTCTCGGCAGCTATATCCGAGGCACCTGCTTTGCAGCATTCCTCGATCGTCTCTGCAATCCTGTTGTCATACTCGGAGCCCCTCAGGCCACCTTTCTCCTCTATCCTTAAGTCTCCAACAGTCTGCCTTAGGGCTGCCCTGACCCCATATTCGTCATAGTATTTCTTCAGCACCTCTGCCTGTGCCAGTGTGCATGCGTATCCCCAATCGGGGTGGTAGGTCTGCTGGAAGACGTGCTCCTGCTCCAGCATGAATGCTGGTAGGCCAATGTCAACTGCCCTTGAAGCCGCCTGCTCTGCGATTGAAGCCATTTCTTTCACTAGTGTTTCCTTGCTCCGCTCTGTTCCTGCTTCGGGAGCGACTTTGACCTCGGGTACGACGTAGCCTGCTCCGAACTGCACGTTCCAGTGCTCTAGCACTGGGAACTTTGCATGGCCAAAGACCATATCGTCGGGATCCTTGTATGCCATTTTAGTATATCTTCTTACTCCCATATTATTCCCCACAATATATTCAACAGGTAGTGTTATTAAGTGCTGTTCTTAATTTAATGAGGTTGTCTTATGCAGATGGTTAAATTATAAAGCAGATAACTATGTTATATGTTAGCTTAAATTGGAAAACTTCATAATTTTTGTTCAAAAATATCATATTTATTTGTACACTTTTTAAT
>CALGKV010000090.1 GCA_937930465.1 Methanosuratincolales archaeon
CTCCAGAACCATTACTGCGATCCTGTCAAAGTCCAGCTGTTCGAACCGGACTAGCCTGGCTCCCACAAGATATCTCCGGAGGTTCATCGCAGTTGGAGTAGGCCTCTCCGGGACAGGGTACCTGAAGCGTGTGATGTTCAGCCTCCGTTTTGGGTCAAAGACCAGGTCATAGGCAGACGAATGGGCGTGGATGCGGAAGACCAGC
This sequence comes from Methanosuratincolales archaeon, assembly GCA_937930465.1. Taxonomy (GTDB): domain Archaea; phylum Thermoproteota; class Methanomethylicia; order Methanomethylicales; family Methanomethylicaceae; genus Methanosuratincola. Next base: position 206 of record CALGKV010000090.1, read on the forward strand.
AGGGATCCCTCGACCTGGTAGACGTTCTCAACGCGAGCGCTTATTAAGGTGGAGTTGAGTTCAATTACGGTAGCGAGGATGTCCAAGGATGTCATCCCAGACTTCAAAACAATCAGCTCCCAAGCCAGAGGCCCTTTACAGGAGGATGTATTACATCAGGGTTATATTTGCAGTTGTCGGCGGCCTGATCACGGGCGGGCTCAACATCAGGGGTGAACTCGGGATCATTGTAGGGGCAACCGTCTTCCTCGCCTCGTACTTGTTCCTCAAGAGCGTCGAACCGTTCAGGGGCATCCCAGACAAGAAGAAGTATTACATGACTGGGATCTTCTCGTACTTCCTGCTTTGGTTCTCGATATGGGTGCTCTCGATCAACCTTCTCTACCCTGCCGCTCTGCCTTAGCCTTCTTCCTGGGTGCTACCTCAAAGACCTCGTCGTCTGCCTCCTGCTGCTTTCTCTTAACCTCAGGCTCGCCGCTGAGGGGGTATTCGGGGTAGCTTTCCTTGAGCAGGGAAAGGGTCTTTGCGGCTATCTCCCAGGCGATCAGGAATCCTCTTTCGTATTCGTCTATAGTCGGCCTATATGCCTCATTCTTGAACCGCTCCGAGAGCGCACTGATCTCCTGCGGGGTGCCTTTCCTGTAGAGCTTTATGTAGAGCGAGGCAAGGTCCCTCTCCTTCGCACAGTTGTATATCCCCCTGACGGCGTCATAGAACCCCCTGCCCAATTCGCCTGTCCCGCTCAGCTTGTTCTTGAGGACCGAGAGGTCCTGTTCAGCCCTGGGGAGGCTCCTGAAGTACACATAGCGGACTATCTGGGAGACCTCGGTCTCGAACTTGTGGAGAAGGTCATAGGTGGACAATCAGACCACACGTTTTTTTATAGCCTAAGCACTTATCAAATCTTCGATGTTGTCAGATGAGGGCTGAGGACATAGCCGAAGCGATTAGGATCATGGAGACCGAACTCCCAAATGATGTGGAGTCTGCGCTAGTCAGGTGCCGGAACGAGGAAGAGGGGATCAGCAGGGAGGTTCTCGAAGCAATACTCGAGAACGTAAGGATAGCAAGAGAAGGGCGGGTGCCGATGTGCCAGGACACTGGAAGCCTTGTCTTCTTTGTGCGTTCGAATGACCGCTGTGGCGAGATTTTCAGGGCTATCGAAGATGGGGTCGCAATGGCGACCGAGGCTGTGCCGCTAAGGCCTAACATAGTCGACCCTTTCTCGAGGAGAAACACAGGCAACAACTTGGGCAGGGGCAACCCGATGATTCACGTCGAGCCCAGCCCGGATGGGAGGGTGTGGATTGGCATACTGGCAAAGGGGGCAGGGTCAGAGAACGTCAGCGCTGCCACGATGCTCGACCCGGACCAGTCGGTGGCAGGCATAAAGGAGTTCGCCGTCCAGGCGGTAAGGAAGGCAGGCGCGAAGCCCTGCCCTCCGATTGTGGTAGGCGTCGGCGTCGGGGGGAGCCTCGACGAAGCAGCGTTGCTGAGCAAGCGGGCCCTGATGAGGAGGATCGATGAGCCGTCGGCAGACGCTTTTGTGTCCCGACTGGAGGGGGAGCTGCTTAGGGAGATCAACTCGCTCGGGATCGGCCCTATGGGGTTCGGCGGCAAGAACACGGCGCTCGCCGTCAGGATTGAAGCCGCGGATTGCCACACGGCCAGCCTGCCAGTCGCAGTCAGCATACAGTGCTGGGCGCTAAGGAGGATCTTCCTTGAGGCAGATGGGAAGGATGTCAGGATAAGGAGGTGATTGTTTGGGCAAGGCTTACACCCTGCGGGGCAGGATCGGGGAGCAGGAAGCCTCAAAGCTTCAGGTCGGGGACGTCGTTTACATAACTGGCGAGATATTCACCATGAGGGACCAAGCCCACCTGAAGGCGCTTGAGACGCTTAGGGGAGGCGGGAGGCTGCCTTTCGATCTCGAGGGGGGAGTCATCTACCACTGCGGACCGTTGGTTAAGGGAGGAAAGGTGATTTCGGCGGGTCCGACTACGAGCATGAGGATGGAAAGGAGCGAGGGGGAGATCATTGCTAGGACGGGTACGAGGTGCATAATCGGAAAGGGCGGGATGGGCGCAGTGACGCTTGGCGCGCTAGCGAGGCACTGTGCGGTCTACGCCGAGTACCCCGGCGGGGCAGGGGCGCTGGCAGCCAGGTCAGTGGTGAGGATAAAGGAAGTGCACTGGACGGAGCTCGGAGACCCAGAGGCTGTCTGGGTACTCCAGGTCGAGGGGTTCGGGCCCTGCTTCGTCACGATGGACAGCCACGGCAGAACCCTTAGGGAGCCCCTCAAGAAAGGAGTCTTGTGACCGCTGGCGATGCAGGTGGGCGTGAAAGGGGATGCGGGTGCGAGACTTTGGCACCCGCCCATACGCCTTGTTTTTTGGAAAAACGGGGCTGAGGCTTCTTAAGCGGGGGAGATGGTCGGGCTATTTTGTAGCCGACCAGTTTGATCTGATGGCTTCAACGAAGCGCTTTGTGGCCTCTTCTGGGTTCGCAGACTTTGTTATTGCCCCCCCGACGACCAAGACGCGGGCACCTGCCCTGACCATCTGGGGCACGACCTCGAGCTTTATGCCGCCCGCCACTGAAACAGGGATCCTCAGGCTCCTTGCAAGGTTCTGCACGAGTGCGACCTTCTGGTCTACCTCCCTCTCCCTAGACTGGGCGCTTATGCCCACGTGCATGCAGACCATGTCCACCCCCAGCTTCTCGACCTCGAGCGCCCTGGAGAGCGGATCCTTGAGGTTCATGAGGTCGACCATGACCTTGACATTGTACTTCCTTGCTGCGCCGACCGCGTCCGAGATCGTGTAGTCGTCGGTTGCGCCCATGACGGTTACGATGTCAGCGCCTGCCTCGACAGCCAGCTCCGTCTCCAACCATCCTGTGTCGAACGTCTTGAGGTCTGCCAAGATCGTCGCATTGGGGCACGCCTTCCTGAGAGACCTCACTGCGTTGAGGCCTTCCGACTTGATCAGCGGGGTTCCCGCCTCGATTATCTCAGCGCCGCCGCGGTATGCCTTTTCGGCTATCGGTATGGCATCCTTCAGGTAGCGCTCGTCTATTGCCACCTGGAGCTGAGGACCTTCGTAAATTGGCTTAAGACCCAATTGCAGCACCTTCTTACTTGAAGGGATCCCGTTGTAGTCCCAGCCTCTCACTGCATAGTACTCATTTAATAACCTATCCATGTCTACAGTCTCGCCCTTAGCCGGTCCATCTGGCATCGGGACCTCGGTGAACCTCCTTGGCAGTGCGTCGTCGTTCCTGCTGAAGCCCTCCCTGACATTGAAGAGGCGCTCAATGTTGTATATGCGCTCGCCTATCCTGTAGAACTCCTCCCTGTCCACGTAGAATCCGGTTGCGCAGGTGAGCAGCCTTGCGTAGAAGTCGGGCTCGAAAGCGAGGGTACTGAAGAGCGCCATTGTAGTGTACTTGCATAGCACTAGAGAGTCGAGCACTGCGAAGACATCCTGCATGACTTTTGTAAGCGCTGCCTTTTCGTCGTACGAGTTCGGGTTCAGGTATCTCGGCATGCTGAGGATCTCCGGCACTATCATGAATGCCCTGAGGTGGCACCCGCCCCTGTTAGAGGTGGCGTACGAGAGCGCCATCCCCTTTACACCCCTCGGGTCGTAGGCGGGCAGCTCGAGCCCCTTCACGTGAATGGCAAAGTCCTCGGCATCTAGCCTTTCCGCAGCGATGCGGGTCCCCTCTGCCAGGAGGTCCCCGATCCCCTCCCTGTAGGCGGTCATCCTGATAAGCTTGAGCAGCGCCTCCGCGTTCCCGAATTTTGCATCCAGGCCTATCTCGGATGGCTTTGCCTTCCCCTTCTCAGCGCATGCCATCAGGAATCCCACTGCCTGGCCCATAGATATGGTGTCGACGCCGAGCTTGTTGCAGAGGTCGTTCGCAACGGCTATCGCGTTCAGGTCGCTTATCCCGCAGTTCGGGCCTAGCGCCCAGACAGTTTCGTACTCAGGCCCCTCAGTCTCGATCGTCTCGCCGCTCGGGAGCGTTGGCTGGGTGATCCTCCCGCACATGATCGGGCAGGCGAAGCAACCCTTCTTGCCGCGGAGTATGGTCTTGGACATGTACTCCCCGCTCACTTTCTCGGCGTCCTCGAATACCCCGGTGCTATAGTTCCTCACCGGGAAGATCCCTGCCTTGTTTATTATGTGGACGAGTACGGAAGTCCCGTACCGGGCAAGCCCGTCGCCGGTTATCGGGTGACCTTTCAGCACCTGGATTGTCCTCTTGACTTCCTTCATGAACGCATAGCGGTTTGCAAGCGGTATCTCAGCCTTGCCCCTGACGACAATTGCCTTCAGGTTCTTCGAACCCATTACCGCGCCAACGCCTCCCCTGGCCGCCGTCCTGTGCTTCTCGTTCATTATGGCGGCGATCTTGACCAGCCGCTCCCCCGCAGGCCCGATGCACGCTACCCTTGCGAATGGATCCCCAACGATCTGCTTGAGCCGATCCTCGGTCTGAGTCGTGTCAAGACCCCAAAGGGCAGATGCATCATTGAGGCGTGCCTCTCCGTTTATGATCGAGAGGTAGACGGGCTTGCTGCTACGCCCCTCGAATATGATTCCGTCGTATCCTGACCTCTTCAGCTCGACGCCGAAGTGCCCACCGCTGTTGGCGTCGAATATGGTCCCGGTAGCAGGAGACCTCGTTGAGACAGAGAACCTGCCCGAAGTGGGCGCCGCAGTCCCCGTCAGAGGCCCGGTCATGAATATGAGCTTGTTCTCCGGGCCGAGCGGATCGGTCCCTGGCTTCAGCTCGTCAAAAAGGACTTTTGCGCCATAACCCCTTCCGCCTATAAACTGCGCGGCAGTGTCCATATCGATTTCTTCTGAGGAGATCTCCCCAGCCGTAAGATCAACGCGGAGTATTCTGTTCATGTAACCGCCCAAGCGGTGATCCTCCTGATGGAAAGAGAGAATTGGGGGCACACTTATATCTTTCCTGCTATCGGCTGATTATGGTGGAATGGGAGGGCGCAAGACCCGGCACTATTTGGTGTTGTGTATGAAAATAAAGGCAGAGTTCTTCGCCAACCTCAGGGAAAGGCTAGGCTTCCCAGCTGTCGAACTGGAGCTCTCTGGGAAGACAGTCCTAGACCTAATAGAGGAGATAGACGCCCTCGCCGAGGGATCATTCGTGGAAAATGTTATTGAAGGGGGCAGGCTGAGGGAGCTGGTCAAGATCCTAGTGAACGGCAGGGACATCAGAGGGCTGAATGGGCTCGAAACTGAGCTGAAGGAGGGGGACGTTGTCGCTTTCTTCCCTCCCGTCGCTGGCGGCTAAAGGAGTTGCTTTGACTGCCCAGGATCTGGAGAAAGCAGGCTGCATCCGCCTATCCACAGCGCAGACCATCATCGGCTCCTTACCGACGAAGACTTGCCCCCTGGAGGTCTTCCCGTCGCGGGCAAGATGGCATGCAGGGCATCCCGGCCCGTTTAGCGGCGGCGTCAACAATTTATCAAACCGTTCTTCAACTTTGATCCGGGCGACCCTATTGAAGTCAAGAATAGCAGAGGACTACAACGCAACCGCATGCATGTACGAGATGAGATACAAGGAGGAGCAGCAGCTGAAGATAGCCTTCCTCCTGAGCAGGGTCAGGCTTCGAGACGGCGAAACAGTTATAGATGCGGGGTGCGGCACGGGGCTCCTCCTTGAGGCGGTGTCGAAAAGGGCGAAGACTTGGCTTGTCGGGCTCGACAGCTCCATAGGCATGCTCAAGGAGGCAAAGAAGAAAGGTGTGGATGCAGATCTCGTCTTGGGCGACATAGAGAGCATGCCTTTCAGGGATTGCGTTGCGGATACGGTATTCTCAGTGAGCGTGGTCCAGCTTGCCAACAATCCCAGGCGGGCTGTCGGAGAGATCAGGAGGATCACGAAGGCAGGAGGGTCTATCGGGATAAGCTACCTGGAAAGGGCAGGGATCGATCCCCCAGAGGCGGCAGGAATGAGGGTGGCGGTACACACCTCAGAGACGATGAAAGACATCTTCATCACCGGCTTCAAAGAAGATTGAACAAACGCCGATGCGGCACAGAAAAGGTTTTTATAACGTGTCCTATTCACGGTAAAGATGGTGTGTCTATAAAATGCCTAGCGAGCCAATAAGATTGCTCAACAAGTCCCTCCACAGCCAGATCCTTGTAAAGCTGAAGGACGGGCATGAGTACGTCGGGACACTGGAAAAGTACGACCCAACAATGAACCTCATAATGAGCGATGCGATTGAGGCTTCTGACGACTCCAGCGGACCGATAGCCAAGTACGGCAAGATCCTGGTAAGGGGAAACAACATACTATACATCAAGACGTCAAGGCCGCAGTAAGCAAGAGGCGCGCGCAAGCCCAAAAGAAAGGTCGGGGACAGGGGAATGCTCCATGTCATCAGTTGCTCTGTATGAGGAGTTGATGACTTGGAGGCTGATCATAGCGCTGGTCTTGGGCTTTCTGTGCTTTGCCGTCGGGGTTACAGCTTTCGCCTATGCTAACGATCCCCGCGAGGGCCCAACGGCGCTGATTGCGATCATGGTTGTAGCGGCAATCGGCCTGGGCATAATGTTCAACTTCAGTAGGCTCTCCATAAGGGTCACTTTCGACGGGATCTCCGTCGGGTTTGGGAGGATCAGGGCTTATTTCAGGTGGGACCAAATAGAGGACTGCCGTTTGGATGATGTGTCTTCTCTCAAGTATGGCGGATTCGGTATAAGGGGCGGCAGGG
>CALGKV010000091.1 GCA_937930465.1 Methanosuratincolales archaeon
ACCTCCCACAGCTGGCATTGAGACTTTCTGACTCCGTCTATCAGGAAGCATTTCCGTTCGAGTCGACGACCCCGGCGCCACAGCTGGCATTGAGACATTGGGAGGGACAATGGCGCGGGCAGATGTCGAAGGTCGACGACACGGGCGCCACGGAGGACACTGAGACTCCGCGGACCTCTCCAGGGTCACACGGTGGTAAGCGCCTGGGGAACCCCACCTTGCAGGGCTGGTTGGGGTGTGCTGGGTAGCGGGTTCAGAAATCGCGCCGTTTGGAGTGCAGGTTGTGCTGGGCCGCCCATGCCATGGGCGTGAGCTGGTCGAGCCGCGAGGCGCTTAGCCCGGGAAGCACTTCGAAGAGCCAGCGGAGATAGGCGAAGCTATCCCAGCCGTGGTAGCGACAGGTTCCGATCAGTGTGTAGAGGTTCGCGGCCCGGCGTCCCCCGGCATCATTACCGGCAAAGAGCCAGTTCTTGCGTCCGACAGCGACCTGTCGCAGCATCCGCTCCGAGCGTCCGTTGTCGATCTCTAGCCGACCATCCGTGGTGTATCGGCGCAGAGCCTGCCATTGATTGCTGGCGTAGGTGAAGGCTTTTCCCAAAGGGCTTTTCGGCAGTACGGCCAGGCGATGCGTCTCGAGCCAGGCCTCGAAGGTGTCGAGAATAGGCACGGCCTGCTCCTGTCGACGGGCGTGCCGCTGGTCGACAGAGAGCTTGTCCTTCTTGAGCTGGCGCTCGATCCGGTAGAGCTCTCGAATCATAGCCAGCGCCTCATAGGGCAAACCCTTATCCCTCAGTGAGGCCTCGTAGAAATAGCGCCGCGCATGCATGAAGCACCCGACCTCGAAGATCCGGGGTTCGCGAGATTCTAGGAAAAGGTTGTCGTAACCGGAATACCCATCGGCTTGGAGATGACCGCCATAGCCCTTGAAGAAGGCTTTCGGACCGTCTCGGCTGCGATCTGGTGTGTAGTCATAGACCACCACCGGATGAGCCTCATCACCGATATGCACCCATAGTCGCCCTTTGTAGGTGCCGCCCTTCCGTTGCACCGGCACCGTGGTGTCGTCGGTGGCGACGACGAAAGAGCGCAGCAAATGCTCGTCCTTCAGATACTCGACCAGGGGCTGGACCCTCTCGCTCACAGCCTTGACCCAGCCTCCGAGCGTCGCCCGCGCCAGATCCACGCCATGCCGAGCGAAGATGCGCTGCTGACGATACAAAGGTAGGTGGTCGTTGAATTTCTGGACCATAACCTGAGCCAGAAGTCCTGGGCCGGGCAGACCCTTTTCGACCATCTGAGGAGGTTTCGAGGAGCTGAGGATCTTCTCGTCACAGCCACGCTTGCAGCCATAGACGAAGGTCACATGCTCGACGACCTCGAACGAGGCGGGCACGTAGTCCAACTGCTCGTGAATCTCTTCACGGATCGCTGCCATGGATTTCTGACAGCACGGACAAGAGCGTTCGGATTCCGGTAGCGGATGCTCGACCCGCCGACGCGGCAGCTCTCGGGAAGGGCGCTGCCTTTTGGGGCGACGGCGCGGCTTGTCTGGCGGCTCCTCGGGCTCTGGTCTCTCCTCGGCCTCTTCGTCTCCGGAAGCGAGACCAAGCTCGCTCAGATCGAGCTGAGACAGAAGATCGAGCTGATCGGGATTCAGCTTTTCTGACTTGCGTCCATAGAGCCTTCGAATCAGCTCCTCGAGCCTGGATTGGAGGATCTCTTCACGCCGCTGGGACTGCTTTAGATGATCGAACAGCTCACGAACGAGAGGCTTCAGCCGAGCCGGATCGTCAGGTAAATCACTCGACTCATTGAGGATTAGGATCGGAAGAGCGGAAGCAGTTTCGGACATGATAGCGGTGGAGGTAATCTATCATTAATCACAGATTCCTTCACCGCTATCATGCGGCTTTTCGCTGCCACCGCGGACGACATTGAGCTCCTCGCAGGTCCAGCCCCTCCAGGATCAGAGCCAACTCCGCCGCCTCCACCTCGACGCTGGATCCCGTTGCTTCGGGGAAGTGAAAAACGCCCTTTTCCAAGCGCTTGTACCAGAGGCAAAAACCAGAGCGGTCCCAGGCCAGAATCTTGACCCGGTCTCGACGTTTGTTGTGAAAGACGAACAGATGACCCGAAAAAGGATCCTGGTCTAGCACCGTCTGGACTCGGGCCATCAGGCCATCGAAAGCGCAACGCATGTCAGCCGGCTCGGTAGCCAGATGGATCCGAACCGACGGCGGCCACATCAACATAGGTCCCTCGCCTGGAGCACACACAAGACCTCCGCCAAGCCTTGTCCGTCCACCCGAGAAGGAAGCCGCAAACAAACGCCGCTCGAGAACTCGAGCTCGAATCCCGCCTCTCCATCCGTCGACGGAGGCGACGTACGCTCTGGCCGAGCCTTCACCTCGACGAAGCTCGGACGAACCGACACATGTTGGGGCGCCCCCAGCCCCCGCAGGCGCTGCCGCCAGCGATGGAACGTCGACAGAGCAAGCCCATGGCGTCGACAGAAATCCTCCTGGGTCGAATCGCTATCCCTCTGGGCCATGACCGCCCGTCGCCAGAATGCCTCACCTCGCCGCTGGAACGCCTGTGGCTTCTTCGTCTCTTGCATCGTTTGGTCCTCCGAGAAGGATCATGAGGGATGACAGAGAGCATGGGAAGGTGGGGTTGCCCAGGCGTTTACCCCCATATCGGCGCTCAAGTCTCCTTCAATCCGGACCACGGACGTGTACTGGTTCAGCGGGAATGCGACACCTGGGTTATGACTCTTGCAGAC
>CALGKV010000092.1 GCA_937930465.1 Methanosuratincolales archaeon
CCCCATCTATTACGAAGCACCTGCTCCCCTCGGCCCCGCTTACTCCGCCTCCGCCGACAGGTATGCACCTGCACCCGAAGAGAATCCTAGTCGCCTCCATCTCAGTCACGACCTTGCCTGGGATCTGCATCATCCCCACGGGCATCCGCATTGAAGCGGAGAACCTCATGTTCCCCATCTCCTGGATGATCTCGGAAATCGGAAAAGGCACAAGCTTCTCCAGGCTCACCGGGACCACAACTTGGACGCCCCTGGCAAGCAGCGTCCCAATGCTCATCCCCATCGTCCCTCCCGTCGGGGACCCGAGGTAGACGCCGGCATTGCCCCACGGATCCAGTGCGTTAGCCCCCTTTATGAATACGTCCTCAGGACCCAGCTTATCCAGCACATCCTTGATCCTGTCCCCCGTCTTCTTACCGCGGTGGAGCACAATCTCGGGCATCCGCATGGAAGAGTTGGATACGCATGTCCCGCTGCGCGTCACGATCCCGATAGCGAAGCGCCCCCTTTCTATCCTCTCCCCAGTGATCTCTTCGCATACATAGGCGTTCGTCGTGCCGGGGGTGATTACGACAGTCCCCTCAGCCAGCGCGCGCCTAACCTCTGGCAGCGATGCTACCCCCCTGCCTATGAGCCTCTTGGCCTCAGGCGGGGTGAGCGTGATCAGAAGCCTTTGCTTTTCCATGATCATGATAACGAGATCCAAAAAGTTATATGTTTTTGCCTGGTATTTGCTTAAGGTAGTTTTGATGAGCAGGGATGCTTTAGTTCTTCCTACCATCGGGGTTGTGATCGCAGCTTTCTTCTTCTTGATTATTGTTCTTGCCCCGCTTATGGTCTTGGGCCTAGTGGGGCAGGCGCTGAAGAACTATGGCCTGGGCTGGGGCTCTTTCCTGATCTTCCTCCTGCTCAGCCTCGCAGGCAGCTCTATAAACATCCCTGTCTGGAGAAGCCGGGTGACGTCCGCCGCGCCCACCGTAAGGTACGTCTACTTCTTCGGGATGCCGTACCCGGTTCCCTCAGTCGAGAGGAGGGTTCTTGAGAGAGTCCTCTCGGTGAACTTTGGCGGGGCAATAATGCCGATCCTCCTCTCAGCCTACCTCCTATTGGTCAACCCTGGAGCCGCAATCCCATCCCTTGTCTCGACTGTTGTCGTCTCCTCTGTGGTCTACTTTATTGCAAAGCCTGTAAGCGGCATCGGGATAGTCACGCCGATGTTCATACCCCCCCTTGTCGCTGCAGTCTCCGCCTTGGCATTCGGAGGGCAGCACTCCGTGGTGGTGGCATACGTAGGAGGAACAATCGGAACTCTCGTAGGAGCGGACTTGCTGCACTTGAGGGACATCAGATCTTTGGGGGCGGGAAACATGAGCATAGGCGGCGCAGGCACCTTCGACGGGATATTCCTTACTGGGATCCTCGCAGTTATCTTGGCATTCTGAGGTTTTGGCGATGAGGGTTGCCGTTCTGTACTCAGGAGGCAAGGACAGCAACCTCGCAGCCTGGAGGGCAAAGTCGGATGGGCATGAGTTGGTCTGCCTCATTTCCGCATCGCCAATACGAGCGGACTCTTACATGTTCCATGTACCGAACATAAAGCTGGCGCGCTACCAAGCAAGGAGCATTGGCGTGCCGTGGATCGAGATCGAGGTCTCGGGCTCCAAGGAGCTGGAGGTCTCGGAGCTTGCAGAGGCGCTGCCTGGGATAGCCGAATCACAGCGAATCGACGCGATAGTGTCCGGCGCGATAGCCAGCAGGTACCAGAAGGAGAGGGTCGATAAGGCATGCCAGAAGGCGGGACTCTTGCACCTTCACCCGCTTTGGCAGCAGGACGAAGAGTCCATGATAAGGGAGATGTTAGGGCTCGGGTTCGAGACATACTTCGTTTCGGTCTCGGCTGAGGGCTTAGGACAGGAGTGGCTCGGGAGGCGGCTTGACCTAGACGCTCTCAGGGACCTGCTGCGGCTACGCTCCAAGCACGGAATAAACGTGTCGGGGGAAGGAGGCGAGTACGAGACATTCGTCTGCGACATGCCGCTGTTCAGGGACAGGATAATGATCACCTCTACCAGAAAGTCGTGGCAGAGGACCTCTGGATCCATTGAGATAACCGGCTTCCAACTAGTCAGGAAGGGTTAGGCTCGTGCAGAGAAATACCTTTTTAAACCGACTGGGCGGAGATAGTTGGTGTTTGTTGAGGCGCTCGGCATGGTCAAGTACGTGTTCGTCACTGGTGGCGTCCTGAGCAGCGTCGGAAAGGGCATAACTACCTCGTCAATAGGCAAGATGCTCCAAGCGAGAGGATATTCAGTCTCGGCAATGAAGATAGACCCTTATGTCAACGTCGATGCCGGGACAATGAACCCATTCATGCATGGTGAGGTGTTTGTGACCGAGGACGGAGGAGAGACTGACCTTGACCTGGGCCACTATGAGAGATTCCTCGACATAAACCTCTCCAAGCTCAGCAACATCACGACAGGCAAGGTCTACGCTTCAGTGATAGAGAAAGAGAGGAGGGGCGATTACCTCGGGCAGTGCGTCCAGATAATCCCCCACGTGACAGACGAGATCAAGAGCGCGATCAGGTCCGCAGCAAGAACCTCCGGGGCAGACGTCTTCTTGGTGGAGATCGGCGGGACAATAGGGGACATTGAGGGTCTTCCCTTCCTGGAGGCCGTTAGGCAGATGCGGCTCGAGGAGGGCACCAATGACACCCTCTTCGTCCATGTTGCGCTCGTGCCAATCCTGAACTCTACGAACGAGCAGAAGAGCAAGCCCTGCCAGCACAGCATCCAGGAGATGAGGAGGATAGGCATCCAGCCGGACCTAATCGTAGCGAGGTGCAGGGTCCCCTTGGAAAAGGATGTCAGGCGAAAGATAGCGCTCTTCGGCAGCGTGCCTATAGAGGCAGTCTTCACATCATACGACGCGGAATGCCTATACCAGATCCCGATGAAGCTGGACGAGCAGGGCATGGGCGATTACATCGCAAAGAAACTGATGCTGAACGGCAGGGTCCCTGACTGGACTTCTTGGGTATCCGTAGTGGACGAGTTCATGAAAGCGTCCAGAACCTTGAGGATTGCTATGTGCGGGAAATACACAAAGCTATCCGACTCCTATGTGAGCATAACTGAGGCCTTAAGGCATGCTGGGGCTAAAGTAGGCTGCCGCGTATCGACAGATTGGATCGAGGCGACTCGGTTTGAGGAGGATCCTTCGAAGATAGAACAGCTTGGGGAATACGACGGCATCATGATACTTCCTGGTTTCGGTTCAAGAGGGACCGAAGGTAAGATAAGCGCCGTGCACTTTGCCCGTGTCAACAAGAAGCCGCTCCTAGGGATCTGCTATGGGTTCCAGCTTGCAGTCGTCGAGTATGCAAGGAATGTTCTTGGGCTTGTGGGTGCAAACACGACCGAGGTTGACCCGAAGACGCCTCACCCAGTGATCGATCTCCTACCCGAGCAAAAGCAGCTCGAGTCGCTGGGGGGGACGATGAGGCTAGGGTCCTACAGGATAATAGTGGAGCCTGGCACCATGGTGCACCGCCTATACAACTCTGATTCTGTAATTGAGAGGCACCGCCACAGATACGAGGTGAACCCGAAGTACTGGGCGGCTCTCAGGGACGGCGGGATGGTGCTCAGCGGCTGGTCCGAGGACAGGAAGCGTGTAGAGTTCCTTGAGCTGCCGGATCATCCGTTCTTCTTGGGCACGCAGTCTCATCCGGAGTTCAGATCTAGGCCAGGTCGGCCGTCCATGCCATATATGGGCTTCATCAGCGCAGCCGCAGGGAAGCCTCCCACTGGGCAGGCGTGAATTTTATGGCTACTTAACCAATCGGAATAAAATAGATGATTGAAATTTTCCGCCCATTTGAATAATGGGACAAAGTAGTAAAGGAATAAGGAAACCGGATCCAAGATCAGAACTTGAACCTGATCTCCTTGACGTCAGTACTGCAAACCTTCTTGACCCCTCTTATGCCAGGCTTGTAAGAGGTCTTCACAAGACCGACTTCCTCAAGTATCCTCATCTGCGCACTGGCATTAGCTTTGCTCTGCTTTATCAGCTCTGCTATCTCTTGCATGTCTACCTCCCTTGACTTTATGAAGTTGATTATCTGTATCCTTGTGGGAGATGAGAGTGCCATTGCAACCTTGG
>CALGKV010000093.1 GCA_937930465.1 Methanosuratincolales archaeon
CCAGCAACCTAAAGCCCCAACAGAAAAATAAGCAACTTCAGTGGATACTGTTCTTGATATGCCAAGGACCGGTACAGCCCAACTTCCCCTCCATGGCGGCTACGCTCCGCCCTGGTTGGTAAAGAGAATGAGATCCCTTGCTCGCGAGATTTCGCTGATAATGTTAGACGAGTTTGGGAAGGATGAGTTTCTGAGGAGGCTCTCCGATCCGTTCTGGTTTCAGTCGCTTGGGTGCGTTCTCGGCTTTGATTGGCATTCCTCTGGGGTGACAACTGTCACCACGGCAGTGCTAAAGTCTGCACTCGATCCCGAAGAAACTGGAATAGCGATCTGCGGAGGGAAAGGGAGGTTCTCGAGAGGGATCATTGATGAGATAAACCGGGTTGGCGACAATCTTGGTCTCTCTACTGCAAAGATAGACGATCTGAAGTACGCGAGTAAAATGGGGGCAAAGGTCGACACTGCTGCCATTCAGGCCGGATATGCGCTCTACCACCACTGCTTCATCTTCACCGAGGATGGCAAATGGATAATTGTCCAGCAGGGCCTGAATGCAGAAAAGAGGACGGCGAGGCGGTTCCACTGGGCATCGGAATCAATAAGCAGTTTTGTTGTTGAACCACATAAGGCAATAGTCGGGGTTGATGAGGGGGCTGTTCTCAATATGACCGCTAGAGAATCGGAAGGCTGCAGGGCCGCTTCCTTGGACATTGCAAGGGAGTCTCTAGCAAAGCTGAGGAACATTGTTGTTACATTGAGAGACCCAATGCAGCAGACCCTCGGAAAGTGGACGGGAGAGAAGGTGCTGGTCATGCCGTGGAACATAAACTGGAAAGCAATGGCGCTGGCATACGACTCCCAGCCAAAGAACTACGAAGAGCTTCTCGGCATCGATGGCGTCGGCCCCTCCACCGTAAAGGGGCTTGCTCTGATATCTGAGCTCATATACGGCGAAGCACCCAGCTGGAGGGACCCTGTGAAGTACTCTTTTGCATTCGGAGGCAAGGACGGAGTCCCATTCCCGGTCAGGCGAAAGGAGATGGATGAAGCGATCGAGATACTCCGACTTGCAATAGAGTCAGCAAAGCTGGGAGACCGCGAGCGGCAAGGGGCACTTAGGCGGCTCTCAGGACTTGAAAATAAACAATCGCCATGATCTGGCCCTTTAATTTTTCGCGCTTTTTCCGCAGGAGCTTTGGGCGATTATTGGCAATACTTAAATATAGCCTCTGCGAATTTTTCTCTACGTCTGGAGGAGGAACGGGTGCTTAATATCCGGAGGGCTTGCGTTTATTGAGACGTTGTCATCGCACCCTGTAACTGCCAGGCATTTTGTGGTTTCGGAGGTAGCATGCAGATGAAAGTGGGAAGAAGGGATCGTCTTTACATCCTCTGATGGTTTTTTCCAGCCAGAGATCGAGAGGATGGAAAGAGAAGAGATTGAGATACTGCAGAAGAAGAAACTGAAGGCCGCCGTCAAAAGGGCCAAAAAGATACCTTTCCTAAGGGAAAGGATGAGGGAATTGCGCATAGGCGAAATCTCAGAGCTGAGCGATATTACAAAGCTCCCATTTACCATCAAGAAGGACCTGGTTAACGCATTCCCATTCGGTGCACTTGCAGTGCCGCTCCAACGGGTTATCAGGATACACACTTCCTCTGGCAGCACCAACAAGCCTGTTACGACTTTCTACACAAAGAAGGACTTGGCGATATGGTCAGAGTTGATGGCAAGGGGGCTAGCGTGTGCTGGGGCCCGGCGTGGCGACGTGTTCCAGAACACAACCTCACAGGGATTCTTTACCGGGGGACTCGGGCTGATCCAAGGGGCCGAGAAGCTTGGGATGACCGTTGTCCCGCTGGGTTCGGCTAACCCAGAGAAACAGCTTGAGGTTATGGCTGACTTCGGCGTCACTGTTTTCCACGCAATACCCTCATTTGCCCTGAGGATGATCGAGACGCTCGAGTCATCTAACGCGCTCAGGGACTCCCTCAAGATACGGATCGGCATCCTTGGCGCAGAGCCCTGGACTAAGGAGATGCGGACCAAGATCGAAGGGGCGCTCAACATTGGTGCCTTCAACAATTACGGGCTCGCAGAGGTCGGCGGACCGGGCGTTGCAATCGAATGCCCGTTCAAGTCTGGTCTCCACGTCTGGGAGGATCGGTTCCTTATCGAGGTTGTCGACCCGAGCACAGGCGAGCCGCTTGAGGTAGAGGAGGAGGGCGAGCTTGTCATCACCCCGCTCGACAGGGAGGCTATGCCAATCCTCCGTTACAGGACTGGAGACCTAACCCGCATAATCGACGGCAAGTGCGAATGCGGGAGGACGCACCGGAGGGTTGAGTGGATGCGGGGCAGGATAGACGACATGGTGAAGATCAGAGGCATTGGCGTGTACCCCTCAACCATCGAAAAGATAATCGCCTCACATGCGGAGTCTAATGGGAACTTCCAGATCTTGCTAAGCGGCGTCGATGACATAACAGTAAAGTTGGAGGTAAAGAACGGGATCATTTCGGACCAAGGCGCAGTAAACAGGCTGAGATCGTCGATCTTCGAAGAGATAAAGGACGCGACCCTGCTGCGCTCTAACGTAGAGATCTGCCCACCCGGATCCATACCCAGGGGAGAAGGGAAGGCAAAAAGGGTAGTCGACCTGAGGAGGCTCTAAGATGCTAGATGTATTGGGACCGATAGTGCAGGCGCCAAATCTTAGCCCGATTGGGATCGACTGGTGGATAGTTCTTGGTGGGTGGGTTCCTGGATTCCTCGGACTCGCGCTGGCTTTTTTGATATGGGCCAAATCAAGGGGGGATGGCGATGAGTGAACTTATGGACAGCGCCCTATACATTGCAGTCATTGCATTATACATGGCTGCCCTCGCTGGTGTAGGATGGCTCGGCAAGAAAAAAGTTCGCAGCATAAGCGACTGGTACGTGGGCGGATTCAAGATAGGCGGGATAGTTATGGGCGTGGCCTTTTTTGCCACGTATTTCAGTGCTGTGCTGATGATTGGTTTCGCAGGTTCGGCTAGCAAGTGGGGCATGAGCGCAACGGTGATAGGGATGTGGCACGCCGTCTCGGCGGTGATCGCCTTCGCGGTACTCGCGCCACGGCTATCCAAGGCATTCAGGGCGCTAAATGCCATGACATTCTCAGAGTTCCTTTCGCTAAAGTACGGCAGCAAGACGCTCCGCTATGCCTCGGCAATAATCATCGCGATCTTCATAATCCCTTACACCGTTTCTGCCTTCATCGCAATGGGCTCTGCAATTTCGACAATTGTTGGCACCCCCTTCTGGATGGGTGTGCTCGTAGCGGGTGCGATCATAGCCATATATGTCTTCAGCGGCGGCCTATTCTCAGCCACCCTTGCAGAATTCATCCAAGGCATTGTGATGACAATAGCTGTAGTCTCAGTTTGGATCTTCTCATATACGCTCCTCGGCGGTTTTGTGCAGGCTCACGAGGCCATGGCGGCGATTGACATTCGGAGCGTCGCTTTCCCCGCCTTTGGGACCAATACGTGGAGCATAATAATCGGCCTCACCGCCGTCATGGGTTTCGGGATGCTCGCCCAGCCGCAGATGGTGCTCAGGTACGCTACAATATCGAGCAGGATGAACATAAAGCGTGCCCTCCTGATAGCAACATTCGGGTCGCTGCTGTTCCCGCTGGCTGCCTATTCCTATGGTGCCCTCTCTAGGCCAATCCTTGCCTCCTTCGGAATAGATGTGATGGTTTTGAAGGACGATCTGATAGTGCCCCTTTTTGTGAAGACGGCATTCCCTCCTTGGCTCTCCGTGCTTTTCCTTGCGGGGATAATGTGCGCGGCGACCTCCACTATCGACGCACTAATCCATATGACTGCCGGGACTCTGACTAGGGACCTTGTAAGACCCGCCTCCAAGACAATGTCCGATAAGACGCAGCTAAGGATGACAAAGGTAATTTCGCTTATTCTAAGCCTCGGGTGCTGCATTATCGCAATCTACCCGCCTGGTCTGATTTACCAGCTGACCGCCTACACCTGGCAGGTTCTTGCGAGCTCGTTCATGGGTCCGCTGATCATGGCACTGTTCTACAGGAGTGCAAACAAATATGGGGCTTTGGCTGGGATGGTTGTTGGCTTCGCCTCGGCGCAGCTCTGGTACTTCTTCCTTGCCCCCCCGATAACCCCGATCTACCCGTTCTTCCCGGGTGTCGCGTTCTCCCTGATATCCGCCTATCTGGTCAGCAGGCTCTCAAGCCCAAAACAAGCCTAACTATTATCACTTTTTTATTTAATAAAAAGTAAACAAAATAATATAATTTTAAAAACAAATGGAAAGGAATGGCTATTCTGAAGCTGTTTGTTTGAATGCAGGCGGCGGAAGCACCCTGAACTTGACGCTTGTCTTAGTTCCTTTAATTAGATCCTCAACATCCGACGCAAACGCAATGAGGTCTATGTTGATCAGCACAAACCTTCCGTCCCTGGAGCGTCTTAGCCTAATCTCCCCTTCCTTGACGGGACTGCTGCGCTGGCTAGGCGCTCCTGGCTCCGCCCTCATGCCGATTCCTGACACCGCCCTCCCTTGGTCGAACCTCGACTCGTATTCGATGTATCCCATCTTGCCCACCTGTTGCATTGACTGCGCGTCGGTTTGAGGTGCCATTACCTTCGGAGCAGCTTGGTCTTGCTGCACCTTTATCTCTACTCCCAGCTCCTTAGCCTTGGCTCCCAGCTCTTCCAGGATCTCCTCTGGGACTTCCCACACCTTTTCTTCCCTGTTCCATGTGCTCCCTGAGCCTGAGCTCTTGATCCACTGCACAAGTTCTGGCTTGTACCTGAATGAGACCTTGACCATGGTTGGCAACTCCAACATGATATCTTTTCAATTGAACTATATATTACATCCCTTGTAATAATGTATGTGCAAGCATCCAATTGAGGAAAGGTGTTGTAGCTGATTAACCTTTACATCGTTGGTCCAGCAGGCTCTGGGAAAAGCACATTGGTGCAATCCCTCGGCAATTGGATGGAGCACATGGGTTACCGTGTTTCAAGGGTTAATTTGGACCCAGGTGCGGAGTTGGTCAATTATCCAGTAGACTTTGACGTTAGGCGATATGTGACTGTAACTGAGATTATGCGAAGCGAACAGCTCGGTCCAAATGGGGCACTCATAAGGGCTGCAGAGATCCTCGAGGATAGGCTGGAGGAGATTTCAAAAAGGATATCGTCGTATGGTGCCGACTTCAGGATATTTGACACACCGGGGCAGATGGAGATATTCCTCTTCAGGAGTTTCGGCCCTTCCTTGGTTTCAAAGATAGTCGGAAGATCTGTCTGCATTTTCACAATCGACCCTTCCTTGGCTTTGACCAGGCTTGATCTTCCAGTGATAAAGCTTCTAGCACTCGTAATTGAGCTTAGGTTGGGGATCCCGACGCTCGAGGTCATGACAAAATCGGACATACACGGGTGCGCCTCATCCTGCCTTGCTTTCGATGGGACGCCTTTGGCGCAAGTGGAAGGCCTATCTGGTGAGCTGGCCTCGAACCTGTCTTCTGTCGTAGGGGAGCTGGAGAAGAAGAGGAGG
>CALGKV010000094.1 GCA_937930465.1 Methanosuratincolales archaeon
GAGGATCTTCCCCCAGAGCTAGTTGTGAGTGAGGCCCTCTCCCTGCGCTGCTCATCAATCAGCTACACATACACCGAGCCAACAGTTTTCTTTGAGTACGCTTTTGACACTTCGCGGGAAGCCCGCCGGTCAGGTCTATTCAATACCTTCGTCACAAACGGGTATATGACCCCTGAGGCAATCGAGGTAATCCAACCATACCTTGATGCTGCGACCGTGGACTTCAAAGGCAGCGGAGACCCTGCATTCTACAGGGAATTCTGCGGCGTCCCGAGCCCGGATCCCGTCTTCGATTCCCTCTTGGCGATGAAATCAAAAGGCATCCACATCGAGATAACTGACCTAATCGTGCCCTGGCAGGGTGACATTAAGAGCTCCTTCACAAAGCTGGTAAGATGGGTGGTCGATAATCTGGGTGACGAGACCCCTTTCCATGTCCTAAGGTTTTTCCCCAGCTACAGGTATGAGGGTCCTGGATCCTTTGCCGAGGGTTTTCTTGAAGAGCTCTGGAACTTGGCAAAGCTCGAAGGACTCAAATATGTTTACTTGGGCAACGTGCCGGGGCACAAGTACGAGAACACCTACTGCCCCTCGTGCGGTAAACTTGTAATTGGGAGGATTGGGTTCCAGGTGACATCATTGAGGCTGAAGGGGGGAAACTGCGCCTACTGTGGAGGCAGGATCAACTTAAGGGTATGAATTGAGGTGATTGGGTTAGATGTGGCGGTTATGGAGGGCTGACGCCGTCAGGGCGTTGGAGGATCCCAAAGTAGTCTCTTCGCTGCCTCGCTACGTAGGGATCCTTAAAGGAAAATTCCTTCCCAGGTTCGTTATCTCAAGACACGTCCCAGCCGAGTGGGGGCCGGAGAGCAGTGAGGAGGAGCTGTGGATCATCCATAATGCCGCTCTTATGAAAATGGATGCCCTGACGCGTGATCTAGATTCAGGAATCATCCATCCTGATGAACTTGGGAACCCGCCGGAAAAATCGTTGCTACACCTGAAGGCGAGGATAGGGGAGTGTATAATGAGGTCGTGTAGGCTATGCGAGAGGAGGTGCGGCACCGATCGTCTAAAGGGGGAACTTGGGTTCTGCAGGGTTGGGACGGAGTTCAGAGTTCACTCGTGCTTTGACCATTTGGGAGAGGAGCCAGAAGTTGTGCCCAGCTTCACGGTATGCGGATTCTAAAGTCCGGCCGAATTAGCTTGGGCTGCAACTTTGCTTGCATCCACTGCCAAAACTGGGAGATCAGCCAGCAGTTTGCGGACGGTACGGTCTGTGGGGAGAGGGAGATCGCGGCTCTTGTCGACGAGGCCAGAAGGAGGGGGTGCAGGAACCAGAACTGGGTAGGCGGAGACCCGATACCGCACATCCCGTTCTGGCTCAGAGTGCTGCTCTGGGAGAAGGAGAAGACTCCTGTCTTCTTCAATACCAACGGCTTCTACTCAACCGAGGCATCCTCTCTTCTGAGAGGGATCGTGGACATATACAAGATCGACTTCAAGTACGGATCAGACACTTGTGCAGAGAAGATCTCCGGAGTGAGAGGCTATTGGAAAGTCATTACCAGGAACCTCGATAGGGCAAAGCAGCATGGAGAGCTCCTCATACGGGTGCTGCTGCTGCCCGGTCATCTCGAATGCTGCCTTAGGCCGATAGTTTCATTCATTTCAGATGAACTAGGTCCGGAAACCAGGGTGAACCTGATGGATCAGTACACGCCCCACTGGAGGGCTGATGAGCTGCCGGAGCTCAGGAGGAGATTAAAACCGGACGAGTGGGAAAGGGCTATCAGGATCGCTTTGGAATCTGGTCTGAAGAACATTATAACTTGAGGGATAAGGGGGCATATTAGTCTTAGAGACGGGCCTCCATGAGTGGATCATTCTTTAATAGATGTGCGGGAATCTCATGATTGGTGGCTGTCTTTGAGCGATGTTTGCCCGGAGTGTGGCGGGGTGCTGAAATTTGACCCTTCAAGGAAGCGGTATATCTGCCAGAGCTGTGGCCTCTTACTCTCCAGGGAGGAGATAGACGAAATCCGTTACAAGAATCAGAAGCTTAGCGAAGAGGACGAAAAAGAGAGGGTCCGAAAGGAGTACCTAAAATGGTGGGCAACCAAGAAGTGAAGTCTGAAGGCTTTTCAGGAAAGGGTCGACGTTTAGATGTCGAGATAATCTCTTCAGGCAGGGAGCTTCTAATCGGTAAGACTGTAAATACGAATGCCGCTTTGATCGCCTCGTGCGTGACCGGAATTGGCGCCTATGTGACCCGTGTGGTCATGGTGGGGGACTCTGTCCAGGAGATATCCGGCGCCATAGTAGAGGCACTGGCTAGGAGACCTGACGTCATAATCATCACAGGTGGTCTGGGACCTACTTACGACGACATGACTGCGGAGGCACTTGCATCTGCTCTCCGCTTGCCAATGCTCTTAAATGATGAGGCATACCAGATGGTATCAGAGAAGTACTCTGCGATGGGGTTGCCGATGTCTCCCCCGAGGATCAAGATGGCTTACCTCCCGATGGGTGCCGTGCCCTTAAGAAATCATGTCGGCACTGCCCCTGGTGTGTCTGCAGAATTCCGGGGGACAAGCATCTTCTGCTTGCCCGGCGTGCCTAAGGAGATGAAAGCGATGTTTGAATCCTACGTGCTGCCTGCCATCTCAAAGCGGTCTGGTGCAGCTTATGGCGATCGGACCCTGTTGCTTGAGAATGTCCCAGAGTCGACTCTCTCTTCTATCATAGATGAAGTAAGACGAATGCACCCAAATGTATATTTCAAGTCGCATCCCAAGGGGTCTGAGTCCCTCCCGATCATCGAAATGCACCTCAGTGCGTATGCGCCCGACGCTGAAACGCTCTCCAGAGTTCTGGACACTGCCGAGGCTGCATTTGCATCTGCCGCTATGCAGATCGGGGCCTCGGTAAGGAGGGGGGGAGCTTGAAGTTCGCATTCTTGATGGGTACCGCAGGCTCAGGAAAGTCCACGCTTGTCCTTTCACTCCGCGACAGGATTGGCAGCTCTGAGGTGAGCGTAGCCACGCTCAACCTTGACCCTGGGGTCAGGTGGCTGCCCTACTCCCCTGACGTTGATGTCAGGGACTACATCGACTATGACAGGCTGGTAGATGAATATAAGCTAGGGCCCAACGGGGCACTGATTGCTTCAGTCGACGCCTCAGTTAACCACATACGGGCTATTAGGGAAGAGCTAGATGAGATCGGGGCTGATTACGTGCTCGTAGACACGCCTGGGCAGATGGAGATCTTTGCCTACAGGAGCGCTGGTAGGGGCATAGCCAGCTCTCTTTCCGAGGGGAAATATTGCACAGTGTTCCTCGCAGACTCGGTTTTCCTAAACAGGCCTTCTGACTTCGTTTCTATACTCCTTCTTTCATACTCGATCCAGGCGAGATTCCACGCGCCCCAGATAAACTGCATCTCGAAGTGCGATCTCATCGCGCACGAAATCTATGAAAGAGGGCACCTCTGGATCGAGGATCCGGAGTTCCTTAAGGAAGCCTTCATGTCAGAGCGGGCGGATCTTCACGTCGAGATCTCGGAGCGCGTTCTTGAGGCGTTGATCGAAATGGGAGTTTTAGGAGAGTTTATATTTACCTCTTCAAATACAGGAGAGGGACTTGACGATCTGTATGCACAGATGCAGCGGATTCACTCTGGAGGAGATCATCAATAAGCAACATGGTGACTAATGGATGGAGAATCGTACAGTTGATGCAGGTCCAACAACAAGACAGCTACAGGCGATCCAACAGCAAATCGAGGATTACTATCAGCGGCTTAATGCCCTAAGGGACAGAAAGAACGCGCTTCTGAATAAGCTGAGCGAGCTCCAGGAACTTGCATTGAATGCAAAGTCAGAGAGGGACGAGAAGAACAGGATAATCTCAGAGAAGAAGCAGATAAGGGAGCAACTCCATAAGGCGAAAACTGAGATCTCTGAGAAGATCCAGGCTTTAATCGAGAAGAAGAGGGCACTGCTCGAGAATGCGCCTGGATCAGAGTCTAGCCTAGTCAAGCGGTACAAAGAGCTTACTTGGAAGTACCAGACGACCAGCCTTACCATTGAGGAGGACCGAAAGTTAGTGCAGGAGATAACAGATCTCGAGAAGAAGCTTGTCCATTTCAAAAAAGTCAAGGAAGTTGACCAAGAGATCTCTAGCCTACGCGCCAAATTCAAAGAACTGAAGGACAGAGCTAACGCTGTACACCAGGAAGTGCTTGCCCTTGCCGAGGAATCAAAAAAGAGCCATGAGAAGCTTATGGCTGCCCACGATGATGGAGCTAAGATAATCGAAGAACTCAACTCGGTCAGGGCGGAAATGAACACGATCTGGGAAACCATAAAGGAATCGAAGGTAAAGCTCTCAGATGCGAGGACAAAGTATGAGATCGCAAAGACGGTGCAGATGCAGCGGAAGGCACAGGAGCTTGCTGACAGGACCAAGATGCTGCTTTCCAAGAGGGCTGAACTCGTTGCAAGGGCCAACGAGAAGCTGAAGAAGGGTGAGCGCCTCACATTTGAGGAATACGCTGCTCTTCTAGAGGACAGGGAAGCTCGCGGCGAAAGCTAAACCATTTTTTCAAGCAATTTAAGAAATGTAGCTAGCAATTTTTCGATCCTGTCGAATCACCGATCGAATTTATTCTGAATGGGCTCTTACCGGGTCGCGGGCGTAGGGGCAAAACTGTTTATAAGGATTGCTGTCACATGTGGAAACATTTTAAATATCGACTCCATGTGATACCTAACCAGTGGAATTAATGAGCCTTAAAGGCAAGAGGGTGCTCGTCCTCAGCGTCGACAAGGATGACGATGTTGGTCGTGCCACAGGAGTAAAGACTCCAGTTATAGGAAGGGAAGCGGTCTCTTCTGTGGCAACCCATTTTGCCGTGAGGAGTCCAGAAGACTCTGATGTCAACTCCATATTTGCGGCAATCAACACTTACGACTCGATTATCAACGAAGGGTACGAATGTGAGGTCGCTGTGATAGCAGGGTCAGCTGAAGGGGGTTTCAAAGCTGATCTGAAGATAAGCCGTGAGCTGGAGGAAGTCCTCAAACGCTTCGAAGCTGACGGCGTGGTCTTCGTGAGCGACGGGGCTGCAGATGAGCAGGTCATCCCGACTATCCAGTCGAGGTTACCTATAATCTCCGTAAAGAGGATATTCGTCCAGCAGGAGAAGAGCGTGGAAGAGACGTACGTGCTACTTTACAGGTACCTCAAGAAGCTCTCAGAGCCGCAGCACTCTAGGCTCGGGTTGGGCGTTCCGGGCGCGATACTCATAGTGACGACCCTGCTCTATTTTTTGGACTTGATAAACTATGCTCTGATCACCCTTGGGGTCGCTGTCGGGGCAATATTGCTAGTTAAGGGCTTTCGGATAGACAGCGCGCTGAAGCAGGTCTGGTCCGAGTCTCCCATCCGGTTCATAACGACCGTCATCGCTGGCATAATTGTCTGCGTTGCTGTATACCAGGGGTTTAGCTTGGCCCTCAT
>CALGKV010000095.1 GCA_937930465.1 Methanosuratincolales archaeon
CGACATTTTCAAATTCGCCACCTATCACCAGCAATATCCCGGGAAGTACAGTAGGTCGAAACTTGGGGAAATGCTCGATCACCTCTCGCTCATAACTGGAGAACTATATGCCAGGCGCTTCCCCCTAGAGGTGATACACGCGGTGGCGTCGCACCACGGAGACGCTAGCCCGATAGAGCCTAGGACCGTCGAGGCGCTCATTTTGCACATTGCTGACAATGCGGATGCTGAGATGAATGATAAGGTGTTCTTTGCTGCAAAGGACATAATCAGGGAGTGCATTGGGCTGGATCTTCAAACGCTCCCTAAGGAGGTCTCGCCTTTCAAGGTGGTCTTGGCAAAGAAGGAGGGGGGCTGCGAAGAAGTGCGCAGGAAGTTCTCAGGTCTGCTTTGAGGTGTTGGCAATGGGCGGCGGTCACTGGATAAGGGGTATCGTAGACGAGATAATCAAGAGGGGCGACGAGAGGATAGTGATCCACACAGGCAAGACTCCATCGGGCCCGATACACATCGGGGCTGAGCGCGAACAGTTCATATGTAGCGCAATACAGCGCGAGCTAGAGAGTCGGGGGCTTGAATCAACATTCAATTTCATAGTGGACTCATACGATCCAATAAAATCAATACCTGCTGGATTACAGGTCCCTAAGGGTTTCGAAGAAGAGCTCGGGAAGCCTTTGTCTTCCGTACCTGATCCATTCGGCTGCCACAACAGCTATGCCTATCATTTTGCAGACGAGTTCATTAAATGCCAACCTAGGTTTGGACTCTCTCCGAACATCGTCTATACTCATGAACTCTATACAAAACCTGCAATGAAGGATGCGATAAGGACTGTCCTAACCAAACTGGATCAGCTCAAGGCAATAAGGAGGAAATACCTGCACCTACCAGAGGAAGACGGGACAGCTGACGACTGGAACCCAGTGATGGCTGTCTGCGAGAAGTGTGGGAAGATCGCTTTGATGAAGAATGAAGTGGTACCAAACAAGATCGACTCTTGGGATCTCGAGAAGGACGCGCTCTCATACACCTGCTCCTCCTGCGGACACAAAGGTCAAGGCAAGATCAGTGACCTATCCCTTAAGCTCAGCTGGCGTGTGGACTGGTCGGCGAAGTGGGCGGTATTCAGGGTAACCTGCGAGCCAGCAGGCAAGGACCACTGCGTCAAGGACGGGGCATACGACATGGGGTTGGAGGTTTGCCAGGAGATCTTTGGGTACAGGGGACCGCTCCGTGTCTCATATGAATGGCTTACCCTGGGCGAGCATGCGATGAAGACCCACAAGGGGATCACCTTCACCCCTGCGGAATGGCTCAAAATCGCCCCGCCAGAAACCCTTAGGTACCTTATTTTGGGGGCTGACCCCATGCGGCACATATCGTTCCTGCCAGAACGCATACCAGATATTGTCGACAACTTTGATCGGATCGAACGCATCTATTATGGAATCGAGGTGCCACCTTCCTGCAATGATCTCGAGCACCTCAAAGACCTTTACAAACTATGCGTTATAGATAAACCAAGAGAATCCGCCCCAGCAAGGTTGCCATATCGTTTCGCAGCGACGATCGTCCAGCTCGAGCCTGTAATGGGGAGGGATAAGGTTCTAGCAAAGTCACTCGAGTATGCCGCCCGCCTTCACGGGAAATCCTCACTTTCTGATTACGAGGCAGCTGATGTCTCGCTCCGCCTTTCTGTGGCTGCAAACTGGATAAGCCTCTATGCCCCCTCCCAAGCCAAGTTCAAGATCTCGACCGGTGAGTTGGATATCCGGATCACCGATGAAGTAGAGCGGAAATTCGTAACATCGGTAGCTAACTTGGTTGAAGGGAATCTTTCTGAGACCGACCTCCAGAACAGGATATTTGAGTCCGCTAGGGCTCTGGGGATCGAGACAGGAAAAGCTTTTTCCGTGCTTTACAGAATATTAATAGGTTCAGAGAGGGGTCCAAGACTAGCACCGCTTCTTCTTGCACTGGACAGGGATTGGGTTGTAAAAAGGCTAAAGTCAACAATCGAATAACGCTTAAAGTATCTCGACCAATACATCGTCCTAGAAACTACTCTGTATCATGCCTACACAATGCTTTTCTTTTAAACTGGGTCGTTCCGATCATTCGCTCCTTAACTAAAAGTCTGCTGAGCGCTTCAGGTCCATCAGCTCATTAAAAGTAAGGTCTAGAAGTATTTATTTTAAAACCGAAAACTCTAAATATTTTTTTAAAAAACTATAACGATTGGTATTTATGGAAATTCTAGAGGCTATAGTGGAACTGCTTAGCGACGGAAAAGAGCGAAAACCAACGGAAATCTCTAGTGAGTTAAAAACAGAGCTTTCTTTGGTGGTCGAGGCTTTGGCGTTCCTAGTTGAATACAATTTCGTGCATAGGGGCCACGACGGAACGTATATTCTCGATGAAGAAGTGAAGCGTGTCTTAGAGGTTGACTTTTAGGGCACCATAACGTCTGCCATATAGTTCGAATTCTGTGTAGGTCCTCAAAAACTCCGCACCCTTGCGTGTTATCCTGTAAATCGGTTCGCCTTGAGTTACATCTATCTTTACCAGGCCTTTGTGAAGCAAAAGCTTCAACAAGGCTTTGCTACTTCTCAACCCTGATGTCGTCGCTCCTATAAGTTCAGTCTGTTCGATACCGTACATCGCCCTTTCCAACAACTCGCATATGCCTTTGAAGAAAGGCTTTGATAATGCCAAATACTTTACCCCAAAAAGATCCAGTCCAATTCCCATTACTCAGGACCAACATATAAGCATTTTTTTGATAGATTGTTTTTCTGTTAAAATAAAAGACAATTATACCAAAAGCCTTGGAAAAACTCTAAAGTCGTTCACTAGGCGCCCTCCTAGTTGTCATTGCAGCCCAATTGGCGCCGGGGAAGGGATTCGAACCCTTGCTCCCCCGAGAGGGAACCGGCTTGCCTGTCCCATGGATAAGATCTCGAGGCCGGCGCCTTAACCGCTCAGCCACCCCGGCTCATTCCTCGATACACAAAGCTATTTCTAAATCTTTCTCTTATCTTTTCGCCCTGAGCTTCCCCTTGCTTTTCTTTTCTCCTCGATTTTTCGCCTTTACTATCCATCCGTTCAGACGGGCATGAAGATCGGTTTAGCATCGAGAGCGACTAGATCCCATTGCCTAGTCTTTTCGACCAGATCCTTAGGCAGGGCAAAGAGCGCTTGATACGTCTTCTCGTCGAGATATCTGAGGCCTTTCAACCCTTTTCCCGCTGCCTCATCCTCGAACTTACCGATTAATTTGCAGGGATCGGATCCTTTCGATCCATAAACGAATCCCCAAGTCGAATCATACGACGGGATCCAAACGTGGTATCCTCCCGACCTAAAGAACGTGCTTCCAACCGTCTTCAGAATGGTTGCGAAGCAGTAGTCGCTGTAGTATGTCGATGTTGCCTGCGTTACC
>CALGKV010000096.1 GCA_937930465.1 Methanosuratincolales archaeon
AGGTTCAGGGACGCCTCGGCGCTCTGGGGGATGAACAGCGCCTCCACAGTCGGGAGAATAATCAGAGAGATCGAGCCGGGCGCGGGCGTCAGGACAATAATGCGGATCGGCAAGGCGGGGGAGAAGCTCATCCCCTATTCATACGTCACAACTGAGACATACAGGCACTTCGGCAGGCTTGGGCTTGGGGCAGTCTTCGGGAGCAAGAACCTCAAGGCAGTAGTGGTCTCGGGAAAGAAGTCTTTCAAGTTCAAGGATCCAAAGGCGTACCGAGCGCTTTATGAGGAGCTCTTCAACACATTTTGCAAGTCTGCGCTGATGTGCAAGTACCACGAGCTGGGGACCCCGATGAACGTCCTCCCGCTGAACATGACGGGTTCTCTGCCCTCAAGGAATCTCCAGTCGAACAGGTTCTCCGGCGCGCAGGAGCTCTCAGGGGAGAACTTGGCAGAGAAGTACTTGGGGAGGAGGACAGCGTGTGCCCACTGCCCGGTTAGCTGCATACACATCGCGGCCCTCAGGGAGCCTTACGAGAACGAGCCATACTTCTACAAGACAAAGATGATCTCATATGACTATGAGCCGATCTATGCGCTGGGCGCAATGCTGGAACTGAAGAGCCCCGAGGGTTACCTCAAGCTCATGGACGCGGTCGAGGAGATCGGGCTCGATGCGATGTCGACGGGGGTGGTCCTCGCCTGGGCAACCGAGGCCATGGAGAAGGGCATCGTTAAGGCAGAAGATGCAAGCGGGATAGCGCTAAAGTGGGGCGACCACGAGGCCTACATCAAGGCAGTCAAGAAAATAGTGTCGATGGAGAACGATTTCTTCCGGGCTTTGGCGAAGGGGGTCAAGCACGCCTCATCCAAGTATGGTGGGGAGGACTTCGCACTTGAGTTTGGAGGGAACGAGATGCCAGGGTACCACACAGGGCCGGTCGCGCACCTCGGCTACCTGACTGGGGCTAGGCACAGCCACCTCGACGGTGCCGGGTACAGCATCGACCAGAAGATCTACAAGGAGGGTTTGAAGTACACGCCGGAGTATGCTGCGAGGGAGCTGTTCGAGGAGGAGTCGTGGAGGCAAGTCCTCTCTAGCCTTGTCGTCTGCTTCTTCGCCAGGGGAGTATACACCCCAGAAGCGGTTTCGAAGTGCCTGAGGACGCTCGGGCTCGATCGCAGCCCGGAGGAGCTCAAGGAACGCGGAAGGGCAGTGCTTAAGCAGAAGTACGCCTTCAAGTACAGGGAAGGTTTCAGCCTGAGGAGCCTCCGGATACCGAAGAGGATCCTGGAGACGCCGACGCCCCTCGGCATGATAACCGAGGAGATGATCAGGGCAGGGCTCGAGGAGTTCGAGAAACTCGCGACTGGGTGATCAACCCTGGAGAAATCCCCCGTCCAAGACCCCAAATTGCACGGGTCCCTTTTTGTGGCACACAAAGGGATTTATTGGATAAGGGAGAAGAAAGAGAGGAGTGCATAGTTATGTCTTTAGACAGCTGCTCTGGCATTGGGAAAAAGGTAAGGATCAGCAGGATACTGAGGGGCGGCAAGGGAGTCATATTCGCCTTCGACCACGGCTTCGAGCACGGCCCGTCCGACTTCATGCCCGAGAGGGCGAACCCGAGGAAAGTGGTCGAGCTCGCGGTCGAGTCCGGGGTCGATGCCCTAATGCTCACCAGGGGGGTCGCGCAGGCTACAGCAGACATTTGGGCGGGCAGGGCGCCTGTAATTGTGAAGCTGACAGGCAAGACGTCGCTAAGGCCGCCGGACATGCAGATGCTGCAGTACAGGATAGGGTTCGTCGAGGACGCTGTCGCAATGGGCGCGGACGGTGTGGCTGCAACCGTATACTGGGGTGCCCCTGGGGAGGACGCCATGGCCGAGGAGTTCGCCGCCATAGTTTCGGAGAGCGAAAGGTTCGGGTTGCCGGTGATGATCCTTGCTTACCCGCGCGGCCCTTCAATAATAGAGAGGCACGATGAGTACATCGTAAAGTACGCATCTAGGGCGAGCGTTGAGGTGGGCGCCGACATAATCAAGACCCACTACACGGGGAGCACCGAGAGCTTCAGGCGTGTCGTCGAGTCCGTTCCTGTCCCTGTCATGATGAGCGGGGGCGCCAAGACCGAGGACCTGAAGGAGTTCTTGAGGACGGTCAAGAGCGTAATGGACGCCGGGGGCGCTGGGGTCGTTGTCGGTAGGAACGTCTTCCAGAGCCAGGACTTTTTAGGGACGGCTAGGGCGATCATCGAGGTCGTGCACAGGGGAACTGATCCAGAGAGGCTCTGATCGGGGGTGTCGGGAACGGGGATGATCTTGGCAGCTGGGCACATACTCGCAGACATCAGAGTGAGGGTAGACGAGATAAGCGGTAGTGACCAGTTCAACGAGGTGAGGGAGCTCAGCTACGGGGTCGGAGGATCCGCAGCCAACGTCTCGATAGGGGTGAGGCGGCTCGGGGGGTGCTGCATGCTCCTCGGGAAAATCGGTATGGACGAGTTTGGGAGGATGGCGGTGGACGAGCTCCTGCGGGAGATGGTCCCGCTGGACGAGGTCAAGGTCGACCTGGTCAACCGAACAGGCTATACGATAATAATCATCAACAGGCACGGGGAGGTTTTCATGTTCGGTCGCAAGGAGGCGGCAGAGACCCTTGGGCCTGAGGAGGTCAGGAACTTTAGCACAGATGGGTACCAAGCGGTCCACATCGCTAGCCTGAGGGTGGACACAGCAGCCGAGATAGCCGCACGGGCCAGGAAGGACGGGGTAATGGTCACCTTCGATCCGGGGAGGCTCTTGATAAACAGGGGGATCGGGCACATCAGGCCAGTTCTAGAGTTTGTGGACCTCCTGCTGCTCAATGGGAAAGAGGCTAAGGCACTTACCGGACACGATGATCCTGAGATGGCAGCAGCTTCGCTCATGAAGCAGGGTGCAAAGAGCGTGGTGGTGAAGCTCGGGGCAAGGGGAGTCTACGTCTCTGACAGCAAGTCTGGCAAGCTGATCCCAGCCTTCAGGGTGGATGCGATAGATACGACAGGCGCTGGAGATGCGTTCGCCGCTGGGATGATTATGGCACTTAGCGAAGGCGAGGGGCTCACGGAAGCAATAAGGTTCGCAAATGCAGTCGCAGCTCTAAAGGTGACTAGGCTCGGCTCGCACGAGACCCCGAGCAGGAAGGAAGTCGAGGAGTTCCTGTCGAGAAACTGACCCTTTGAGGTGGGGATCCTCAGGAAAAGGATTCTCCATTTGTTCTCCAAAAATAAACTATTTTTTCATACGTACCTTCATATTTACAGGAGGGAGGAGATTGGTCGAGTACAGGGTGGCAGGGGTAGAGGATCTGCAGAGGCTCAGCTCCAGGATTCTGAACTCCCTCGATCGGTCTAGCGACTTCTACCAGTAAAATGTGAATGAATCCGGGATACCGGAGGACTATGTGAGAAAGGCCTTCTATGAGGAGTCGCTGAGGGGGGCTGCGTCCAAAGGCTCGAGACTCTGCCTTGCATTGGACGGAGATAGTTGGCTTTTGCCAGATGGTGCCGCAAGGAGGCGAAAAGGCAGAGCTGGACAGGATTGTGATGTTCCCAGGGCACACGGGTCGGGGGGTATGGCAGCCAGACCCTCGAGTTTGCCATCGAGGACCAAGTCAGGTAGGGAAGGAAAGAAGCAATCGTCTACGCGGGTGAGGACGAGCGCAGGACCAGGGCATTCTACAAGAAGAACGGGTTTGAGTTCGTGGGCGAGTTCAGTGTCAATGCGCCCTGGGGGAAGCGGGCAGACCTTGCCGTTTACAGGATCGGGATCGGGCGGGATGTCGGATAGTCATCTCCGGATTGCACTGCGCAGCTAAATGGCTTCGGTTTAGAGTTACAGTTGAAATAATGGCGGTCCTCATGGGAACAGGGCGAGCGTTACGTCCCATCTCTAAAAGGTACCGAATAGCGCCTTTAACTAACCGCCGCAATGAGGAGCGGATCGTAAAAGGGATCCAAAAAGTCTATTTTTAGAATTGGCGGGTCCGGAGGGATTTGAACCCTCGACCATCGGCTCTCCCCACGCTTACTGTTCCGGAGGCCGACACCCTGATCCGGACTAGGCCACGGACCCCAACCCATCATGTGAAGAGGGCTACCAGCACCAAAATCGCGAAGACCGCAATTATGTAGTATAGCAAATAGCGCTGGAACTTCTTCGACCGGGCGATCTTCGACTGCTCCTTCGCATAAGTTGGCTTGCACTTGAGGCAGTAGTCCCTTCCCTTGACCTCAATAATCCTACCGCAGTAGAGGCAGTGCCTGTGCGGGTATATGTAAGGCTTCTTTGTGCTTTTATCGCTCTCTGTCAATCATAGTCCTCCGATCACTGCATCGTCCCGACGCTCATCGCCATAGCCTTCAGCCGCTCTATCCTCTTCCAAGTCGACGGGTGCGTCGAGAACATCTCCATCACAGCGTCCCCCCTGAACGGGTTAACTATCCAGAGCGGGCTCGTGGAGGGGTTGATGTTTAGACGAGTGCCACCCCTGACTGTGCGCTCTATCTTCTCCAGCGCGCTCGCGAGGGAGAGCGGCTTGCGGCTCAGCTGCGCGCCCTCCCTGTCAGCCTCATATTCCCTACCCCTGGAGATTGCGGTCTGGACTAGGAATGCTGCCAAGGGCGCAAGGAAGCTCAGGATTAGCGCGAACATGCTCGCGTCCCTATTCCTCGAGTTGCCGAAGAAAGCTCCGAATCTGCCCATTAGAGCAAGGTAGCTGATCGCGCCAGCTATCGTAGCTGCTACTGACGCAACCAGAACATCCCTGTGTTTCACATGGCTTATCTCGTGGCTCAGAACTCCCTCAAGCTCATTCTCGTTCAGCAGCTGGAGAAGCCCCGTCGTGACTGCGACGACAGACTTGCTAGGACCCCTCCCAGTTGCGAACGCGTTTGGCACGCTTGAGTTGACTATGGCAACTTTGGGTTTCGGCATCCCTGCGCTAGTCGCCAACGACGAGACAATCCTATGCAGTGCAGGGTACTCGTTCTCGCCGATCACCTTCGCCCTGGTCATGGAGAGCACTATCTTGTCGCTGTAGAGATACGAGATCGCGTTCAGGGTTATCGCCAGCACCAGCGCGCCCAGCGTCACGATCTCCGGGCTCCCGAAGAGCCACCCCACGACATACCCGAGGATTACCAAGATACCTGTAAGCAGGAACATCATCGCTGCGAGCCTGAGCATTCAGATCACCCAAATTCCATTAAGAAATATCGCTTATAAAAATATGGCTCATTCAGTCACTGCTTGTCCTCGCCAGTCACTTCAGTGTAGTAGTACTCGCCTGTCTCTTTCTGGTACCTGTCAAGCCATGAGTCCCCTTTGTTTACACGTGGGCGCCCGGTTTCAGGGTCCCTCCTGAAAGTGATCCCGACATTCTTAAGGAAGTTGTTCATCCCCTTCCTGAGGCCTACCGGAGAATAAGCGACCCCGCTCCTCCCAGGGGATCCGCCGAAGACCATCACGGTATCGGAGAGGAGGTCATTTGCGACTATGTCGTGCTCGACAACGAAAGATGCGGCCCCCTTCTTCTCCGTGACCCGCCTTATTGCCCTGGCAACTACAAGCCTGTGCTCCACGTCCAAGTGTGCAGTTGGCTCATCCAAGAGATAGAGCTCAGCTTCCCTTGCTAGGCAGACTGCCACCGCAACGCGTTGGAGCTCGCCGCCGCTCATCGACTCCATGCTCCTGTCTAGCAGGGGCTCGATCCCCAGAGGCGCATAGACTTCGTCAATGAACCATTGTGCGCTAAGCAAACCGGAGTCTATGGAGTTGAGGATCTCCCTGAGCGTCTTCGTAGTGCTGGGGACAACGTACTGTGGCTTATAGCTGATCCGGAGGCCGAAATTCACCGGGGACCCTCCTTCGGGCGAGAGCTCTCCGGCGATGACTCTGACGAAGGTTGTCTTGCCGGTCCCGTTATGGCCGACAATACCAACAACCTCGCCACGGTGTATCTCCCCGCCCTGCGCATCCAGCACGAAGTCGCCGCGGCTGATCCGGAAGCCACTCCACCTCAGCATCACGTCCTCGGACCTCCACTCGGTCGGGCTCGGGGAGAGATGGAATCTTATGGGGGAGGTCCTGAAACGGATGTTCTCGTCCGGGATGTACCCGTTCAGGTAAATGTTGATCCCAACGCGGACCCCGTGCGGCTTGGAAACAATGCCATAGACCCCAGGCTTGCCGTAAAAGAGGCAAACCTGATCTGAGATATAGTCCAGAACGGCCAGGTCGTGCTCCGCAACAATGACATACTTCCCCTCGTCAGCCAAAGACTGCACTAGCTTTGCCATAGCCATCCTCTGGTAGACGTCCAAGTAGCTCGAAGGCTCGTCGAAGACGTAGACATCAGCCTTCCTTATCGAGACAGCGGCAATCGCAACGCGTTGGAGCTCGCCGCCGCTCAAATCGTGGATGTCCTTGTCCATTATCGACTCGAGCGACAGATAAGAAGATACATCGTCGAGCGAATGCCGCTCGTCTATCCGCTCGAGCAGCCTCCTGACGGTGCCAACAAGGCGCTTTGGTGCCTGGTCGATGTACTGGGGCTTGGTGACCACCTTGAGCTTCTTCTCAGAGAGCTTCCTGAAGTACTCCTGGAGTTCTGACCCCCTGAAGAAGCGCAGTATGGACTTCCAGTCAGGCGGGCAGTCGTAAAGCCCGAGGTTGGGCACCATCTCGCCACTAAGTATCTTCAGGGATGTAGACTTCCCGGCCCCGTTCGGTCCCAGGAGACCGACTACAACCCCCTCCCTCGGGACGGGTAAACGATAGAGCTTGAATGTATTCGGGCCGTACCTGTGTACGCAAACCTCCTCCAGCTCGTCCGGGAGGTTCACTA
>CALGKV010000097.1 GCA_937930465.1 Methanosuratincolales archaeon
GGAACGGGACTATCGTCAGCCGGAAGTGGTCTTTCGGCGACGGGTCTTACTCCATATCCAAGGACCCCGTCCATACTTACTCGTATCCCGGCTCGTATACCGTATCGCTGACTGTGACCGATAGCTATGGCCTCTCCTCGACCAGGTCCCAGGCAATAACCGTGAAGAACCGCCCCCCAGAAGTTCATATGGCAAGGCCCGCGGGCGGGGGATTCTTCAGCGGAACAATCGAGCTCGCCGCGGATGCCTCTGACCTCGACGGCACCATTTCGAAGGTCAGCTTCTTCTACTTAGCGGGCGATAAGGTCAACTTCATTGGGGCAAACAGCACGTCAATGCAGCGGGGGGAGTGGACATTCCAATGGGACACCTCCCCGCTCACAATCTCGGGGATCCAGGTATACGCGGTGGCCTACGACGGCTTTGACTACAGCAGCCCTGGCTACATCGATCAGCCGATCAGCCTGGACAACTCCCCGCCCTCCCCTCCCACCCCGCTCCTCCCAAAGCAGGGGTCTCGAACCGACGGGCAGACCCTCCTCTCCTGGTCGCCGCCGTCCGACTTGGGCAGCGGTGTTTTCCTTTACACCGTCGAGATGAACCGATCGGGCTCTGGATCAGATGCGGGATCTATAGATCAGGTTCTCGTTGAGACAGACCGCACCAGCTGCCGCGTGGAACTTAGCCCAGGCCTTTGGGCCTGGCGTGTGAGGGCGACCGACTTCGCTGGGAATATTGGCGAGTGGTCACCCCAAATGGAATTCGTTGCAGACTCCTTCCTGGTCAACGAGAGCGGAAGCAGCTCCCCTAGGTCGGACATAGGCTCCAGCCAGTATGTCTGGTTCAGGGTCTTCTACCAGTACGACGGGAGCCCTTTCACGCCTGGGAACGGCACAGTCTTCGTGAATGGGTCTCCCGCTTCCTGGAACACCGAGCTTGAACGCTGGGAGCTTCCTGTCTCGAAAGCTATTGCAGGGGAGGCAATAATGCACATCTCAGCGATCCTGGACGGCCGCAACCCTGTGACAACGATCAATCGAACCGCTCCCCCCGCCTCCATAATCTTCGACCGTGTGATAGTTGACCGCATCGATCCCTCTGAGCTCAGGGTCCAGGTCGGGAGGCAGGTAAACTTTAGCGCATTCGGGCACTATGAGTACGACTCCGCCGAGTGGATCGGGGGATTTATGATGAACGATTCGTCCTCGAAGGACTCGATGGGTATGTACGCCTACTCTGTCAGGAGCATCACGGACCAGCTGTATAACCTCACTAGCTTCCTGCAGCTGGCTCCCCCAGCCTCAGTCATTTTCGACAAAATCCAGTACCGCGTGGATTACGAGACAGCAAGGCCTGGTGAGTGCCTGGTCCATTTGCGCCTGTCTTACAGCTATGATGGCTCGCCGATCACCAGTGCGGCTTCCTCGATCACGATAGGCGGCAGCCAACCGAAGGATCTGGGGGATGGCAATTACGAACTCGCCCTAAGCACACTCCTGCCCTATGCTACGATAAGGTCAGAGATCGATCTCGATAACTTCGACTCTGTTGTGCTGGAGGAGGGTGTCCTCTTGGCTGGCAACGCAGCAGTCTATGCTGTTTCGGCATCTGCTGCTGCGATCATGCTCGCACTCT
Organism: Methanosuratincolales archaeon; assembly: GCA_937930465.1. Lineage (GTDB taxonomy): Archaea > Thermoproteota > Methanomethylicia > Methanomethylicales > Methanomethylicaceae > Methanosuratincola. The sequence continues at coordinate 1,636 of CALGKV010000097.1, forward strand.
ATTTCAAGAGGGGCAGCGCCCGCGGGGGTTCGTTGCCCGAATCCTTGTCCAGAATCAAGCCTAGTGCCAACTAGCCTAAATTCCTTTGAGCTCCCTAGTTGGTCTCATCTCGGGGTGAAAGCCCGTTTCTAGATGCTTTGGTTCCACTATCCGCCAGCCTTCATGCGCTCAAGCCTCTCTTTGATGCAGCGGTTCACGAGCTCTGGGTCGCCCTTCCCCCTCGTCTTGCGCATAACCTGCCCCACTAGGAAATGTGCGGCCTTCTCGTCCGAGAGCGCGTCAGTCACGGCCTTGCTGTTTTCAGAGAAGACCTCTTCCACTACCCTCTCTATCGCATCCCTGTCTGCGATCCTGGCCATGTCGTTCTCCCTAACGACATCCTCTGCGCTCCTCCCGGTCGTGACAAGCGTAGGGAGTATTATCTTCCCGATCTTTCCGCTTATCTTGCCCTCCCTTATCATGACGAGCATGCCTGAAAAGATCTCCGGGGTTAGCTTAGCCTCTTCCAGATCCAAGCTCTTCTCATGGAGAACGCCCAAGAGATCGCTCATAATCCAGTTGCTGACGGTCTTAGGCTCCCCATAGATCTTCGCGCTTTCCTCGAAGAAGTCCGCTAGCCTCTTCTCTGCTGTCAGTACCTGCGCATCATACTGCGGGAGCCCATACTCCCTCACAAAGCGTTCCGCCCTTGCGTCAGGCAGCTCTGGCATCCTCTCCCTAATGGACTCAACATATGCCATATCAAGGCGTATCGGCGGTATGTCCGGCTCAGGGAAGTACCTGTAGTCGTGCTCCTCCTCCTTCTCCCTCAGTGATATCGTGACCTTCCTCACCTCGTCCCAGTGCCTCGTCTCGCGCCTCACCTTCTCCCCTTTCTCGAGCATGTTCCTCTGCCTCGAGATCTCGAAGTTGAGCGCCCTCTCCACTTCCTTGAACGAAGAGATGTTCTTTATCTCGACCCTGGTGCCGCCCCCTATCGAAATGTTGGCGTCGCACCTCATCGCACCCTCGAGGCCGCCGTCGAAAGCGCCGATGTGCTCTAGTATCGACCTGAGCTTCTGCAGGAATAGCCTTGCCTCCCTTGGGGATGACATGTCCGGCTCCGTGACTATCTCCAGCAGCGCCATCCCTGCCCTGTTGTAGTCCACAAGCGTGTAAGGCGATAGGTCTATGGGCCCTATGTGCACGAGCTTCGCAGGGTCCTCCTCTAGCTGTATCCTCGTGATCCTAACCCTCTTCCTGGAGCTCCCTACATTGATGTCGATGAACCCCCCCTCGCAGATCGTCTTCGACCCCTTGGTTTCATACATCGAGATCTGGAAGTTCTTCCCCATGTCCACATAGTAGTAGTTCTTCCTGTAGAACGAAGTCCTCCCGCTGATCTTGCTGTTCAGCGCCAGCCCTGCCATGACTGCAAGCTCGACCGCCTTCGCGTTCGGCCTCGGCAGCGACCCGGGGTGACCTAGGCAGATCTCGCAGACATTTGTGTTCGGTCCCTTGCCCCTGTAATCTGAGCTGCACCCGCAGAAGAGCTTGGTTCTCAGCCTGTTGAGCTGGCAGTGGACCTCTATCCCAATCACGACCCCGTTTTTTTGTTCCAATGTCTCAGCGACCATGATTGTGCACCAACCAACCAAACGAGCCAATAACCCGCCTTACACGGGGGGTCTGAGGTTAAGCCCCAGCCCCTCCTCCACCTTTTTCGCAGCCGTCAAGATCTTCCCTTCCCCGAGCGGCGGCCCCATTATCTGAAGCCCGACAGGGAGCCCATCTGCGAACCCGCACGGGACGGAGATCGCCGGGATCCCAGCTAGGTTCACCGAGACTGTGTCGATGTCGCTCATGTACATCTCCAGGGGGTCCTCCACCTTCTCACCGATCCTGAAAGCTGGCGTCGGCATAGTTGGCCCCACTAGCACGTCGAAATCCTTGAAGAGCCGCTCGAAGTCCTTCCTGATCAGCGTCCTTGCCTTTAGCGCCTTCAGGTAGTACTCCTCGTAGTACCCTGAGGAGAGCGCGAAAGTCCCAAGTATTATCCTCCTCTTGACCTCGGTCCCGAAGTTCATCCCCCTTGTCTTGGAGAACGACTCCTCCCAATTCAGCCCCTCGTCCTCCTCCCTGGTCCCGTACCTGATACCGTCGAACCTTGCCAGGTTCGAGCTGGCCTCCGACATTGCTATTATGTAGTACGCCGGGAGCGCGTACTTGAGGGATGGGAGAGACGCCTCCTCCCAGATAGCCCCGAAGCCTTCTAGTTCATGCACCCCGTTCCAGACCTCCCTCTCCACCCTGGGGTCCGTGCCTTCCCCAAAGAACTCCCGTGGGACGCCGATCCTGAGACCCTTCACGTCCCTGCCCAGGCATGCGAGGTAATCCTCTTTCCCTCTAGGGATGGTGGTGCAGTCTTTCGGGTCTTGGCAGCTTATTACGTTGAGAAGCAGAGCGCAGTCCCTCACGTCCCTTGTCATTGGGCCTATCTGCTCGAGGCTGTTTGCGTAAGCAACCAGCCCGTACCTGCTCACCAGCCCGTAGGTCGCCTTCATGGCAACTATCCCGCAGAAGCTCGCCGGGCACCTGACCGATCCGCCAGTATCTGACCCGAGCGCTGCCAAGGCGAGCCTAGCAGATACCGCAACAGCAGACCCGCCTGATGACCCGCCTGGGACCCTCTCCCTGTCCCAGGGGTTGCGGCATATGAAGAACCCAGAGTTCTCTGTGGACGACCCCATCGCAAATTCGTCCATATTCGTCTTCCCGATGACCGAACCCCCTTCCGCCTTTATCCTGGAGACTACAGTCGCGTCGTAGGGCGGCACGTATTCCTTGAGAATCTTGGAGCCGCAAGTGGTTTTGATCCCCTTGGTGCATATGCAGTCCTTGACTGCTATGGGCGCACCTTCGATCGAGCCACCCCCGGTCCCATCGCCCCCTTCGCGGAATGCCGCCCCTTCGTTCAAAGTTATGTATGCGCCATACTCGGGGTTCAGCCTTCTGATCCTCTCCAGGAATGTTTCCAAAAGCCCTTCTTTCTCTATCTCGCCGTTCTTGATCGACTCCACCGCCTCGAAGAGAGTAAGGTCCTCAAGCCTTGCCATATCCAGCACTCGCCCGAATCACACTATCTTGGGGGCGACGATGAACCCGTCCTTTACCTTTCTAGCCGTAGAAAGCGCGCTCTCCCTCGCGAGCCCGGTCTCCTCGCGGTCATCCCTGAAAGCGTTCGTGAGGTTCAGCACGTGGAATGTCGGTTCGGCTGCCTCGACCTCTGGGCTGTCGAGTGCCCCCGCGAACTCGAGTATTCTGTTGAGCTGGTCTGTGAACTTTTCAACCTCAGCAGGCGTGAGCGCGATCTTCGAGAGCCAGGCCAGCCTTTCTGTCCTATCCTTTGAAACTGTTTTTAAGCTCTCCACCGTAGCCCCCCTTCCCTCTACGCATAATGCCCCTTGTTCGTAATAAAAATACTGCCTGTCGAGGTTGCCGCCTGATCCTGCAGACTTCCGCTATTCTTGCAATCCCCTGCCCATTCTTCCAGCGCATATCAGCCGGAGAAACTGAACCAAGAACTCGATTTGAAGAGAAAAAGGAAATGAAAAAATTGGGGTACATTTAGGAGGAAGTCCGGGAGCTCACTCGATCTTGATCGAGTGCCTCTTGGCCTTCTCTAGCTTCGGCATCCTTACCTCTAGGACTCCGTTGTTGAAAGTCGCCTTCACCTTGGTGCCGTCGACCCCGCAGGGCAGCTCTATGAGCCTGTAGAAGTTCATCGATCGCCTTTCCCTCTTCCTGACGCCTCCCTTCTCGAAGGCGACCTCCTGCTTCTGGGATGCCTTTATCTCCAATGTGCTGTCAGTGAGGTTTAGCTCAATGTTCTCCTTTGGGACGCCAGGAAGCTCAGCGGTGACTATGACCTCGTCCGAGGTCTCGTTTATGTCTACGAGGGGCTCCCTGAACCCCTCATCCCTGGAGATCGGAAGCCTCTTCTGCATCTCCTCGGTCATGCTTCCCATGAACCTCTCCATCTCCCGCATCATCCTTCGGAAATCGTCAAAGATGTCGATCCCGTAAGACATCCTCAACCACCTCAGGATTTAGAATATATCGAAGTAAAATATATATCTTTCTGTAGTATATGAGTATGGCAGGTGTATCAAGATGACCGAGAATAGATCATTGGAACTTGAAGTTGCCGAGGCGCGGACCCGCGATGTGGGGCGTGCCCTGGCTAGGCTGAACCGCCAGGCGATGAGCCGGCTCGACCTGAGGCCTGGCGATTTCATCGAAGTGGATGGGAAGCGGCGTACCGTGGCGATAGCTTGGCCCGCCTATGCAGAGGACGAGGATCACGACATAATCAGGATAGACGGGATAATCAGGCACAACACGGGCACCTCGATAGGAGACATAGTGAGGGTGTCCAAGGTTGAGCTGAAGCCTGCTTCCAAGATACTGCTCGCCCCGACTGAGCCGATAAGGTTCAGCTCGGACTTTGGCGAATATGTAAGGCAGATACTAGAGGACAAGCCACTGAGCAAGGGCGACACGGTGATGGTGCCGATACTAGGTGAGGCCCTCAGGCTATTTGTGGCTTCGATCCAGCCTGAACAGTCCGGATACGTCACCGGGGAGACGGAGGTGGTCGTGAAGGAGGAGCCGGTGAAGGAGATAGATACTTCAAGGCCGAAGGTATCCTACGAGGACATAGGAGGTCTTGCGGATGCTAAGGAGAAGATAAGGGAGATGATAGAGCTCCCGATGCGCCACCCCGAGCTCTTCAAGCACCTTGGCATTGAGCCTCCCAAGGGAGTGCTCATGTACGGCCCTCCTGGCTGCGGCAAGACGCTCCTCGCCAAGGCAGTTGCAAACGAGTCAGGCGCCAACTTCATCACCATAAACGGCCCGGAGATAATGAGCAAGTTCTACGGCGAGTCAGAGCAGAAGCTCAGGGAGATCTTCGAGGATGCCGAGAAGAACGCCCCTAGCATCATATTCATAGACGAGATCGACTCAATTGCGCCCAAGAGGGAAGAGGTCTCGGGCGAGGTAGAGCGGCGTGTCGTCGCCCAGCTCCTCGCGCTCATGGACGGACTCAAGAGCAGGGGTCAGGTGGTTGTGATAGCCGCGACCAACCGCCCTGACGCGCTAGACCCGGCCCTTAGGAGGCCCGGAAGGTTCGACCGCGAGCTTGCAATATCTATGCCCGACAAGAAGGGGAGGCAAGAGATCCTCCAGGTCCACGTCAGGGGGATGCCGTTGAGCGAGGATGTGAAGATAGACGAGATCTCTGGGCTGACGCACGGCTACAGCGGCGCGGACTTGGCCGCTCTCACCAGGGAGGCGGCTATGCGTGCGCTTAGGCGCTTCCTGCCGAAGCTCGACCTACAGAAGCAGACAATACCGGCGTCGATCCTGAACTCGCTCAAGGTATCCAAAGCTGACTTCATTGAGGCGATGAAAGACATAACCCCGTCTGCGCTTCGGGAGGTCTACGTTGAGGTTCCCGAGGTGCACTGGGATGACGTGGGCGGCCTTTCAGACGTGAAGAGGCAGCTGCAGGAGATGGTCGAATGGCCCCTGAAGCATCCTGAGCTCTTCGAGCAGATGGGCATCGAGCCACCAAAGGGCATTCTGCTGTACGGCCCTCCGGGCACCGGAAAAACGCTACTGGCGAAGGCTGCAGCAACCGAGAGCCAGGCAAACTTCATCAGCGTCAAGGGTCCCGAAGTCCTGAGCAAGTGGGTCGGCGAGTCCGAGAAGGCAATCAGGGAGATCTTCAAGAAGGCGAGGCAGGCAGCGCCGTGCATTGTCTTCTTCGACGAGCTGGACTCCATCGCGCCTAGGAGGGGTGGGCACACAGACTCGGGGGTGACCGAAAGGATGGTCAACCAGATCCTCTCGGAGATGGACGGCCTCGTCTCACTGAAGAACGTCGTGGTGATCGGCGCAACGAACAGGCCGGAGCTAATCGATCCTGCGCTCCTCAGGCCAGGGCGATTCGACAGATCTGTCTACATACCTATACCTGATCGTGCCGCGCGGGAAGAGATCTTCAAGGTGCACACTAAGAAGATGCCTCTGGACGAGGGCGTGAACCTGAAAGCGTTGGCTGAGAAGACCGAGGGCTATACAGGTGCTGACATAGCGGCGGTGTGCCGCGAGGCTGCGCTTAGCGCTCTCAGGGAGGACATGAAGCCAAAGAAGATCCAGATGAAGCACTTCGAGTCCGCCCTCAAGACCATACAGCCGAGCGTGTCCAAAGAGGATCTGCTCAGGTACGACGACTCGAAAAAGATGCTAGGGAAGATGTTCGTCTGAGGCGAACACCCCTTTTTCTCTTTACCCCATTTTGCAACCCATCGTCTAGTTCATTGAGATTGCTGGCATTTCATCCTCTTCGAATAGATCCTGTTGAGGCTCTCCATTATCGCACTCACCGATGCCATTACGATATCCCCGCCAACAGCGAGCCCCATGGCGGTCCTCCCGTCCTTGTCCTCAGTGACTACCTCTACCGTGCAGAGCGAGTCGGTCCCTCCTGAGATGGCCTCGAGCTTGTAGTTCAGGAGCCTGATCTCCTCCCCGAGAGCTGACTGGATGGCCTTGGCGAGCGCATCGACCGGGCCGGTCCCTATTCCGGCGGCCACCCGCTTCTGGTTGTTGTGGGTGAGCTGGACTGATGCTGTCGGAGTGATCTTGTTCCCTGTGACCACGAGTATCTCTTCGAGCCTCACGAGCCTCTCGGCATCCGGGACGCTTCCGAGGACCTCGTTCACGATTGCGTTCACGTCATCCTCGATTATCTTCTTCTTGTGGATCGCCAGCGCCCTGACCTTCTCCACGACTGCCGCGATCTGATCGTCTGTCAGGTTGTACTTCTCCTTTACGAAATTGGCCACTCCGTGCTTGCCCGTGTGCTTACCCATCACTATCCGCCTCTTCTGACCCACCATTTCTGGCGTTAGCGGCTCGTAGCTCTCTGCCTTCGCGAGCACACCGTGGACGTGGATGCCCGCCTCGTGCGCAAAGGCGTTTTCCCCTACTATGGGGAAGTTAGGCGGGAGGTGGATCATGCTAGCCCTTTCGACCAGCTTTGAAGCCTCCTTTAGCAGGTTGAGCCTTATCCCAGTCTCGACCCTGTACATAGCATGGAGCGCAGTGACCGTCTGCTCGAGGCTCGCATTTCCGCCTCTCTCCCCTAGCCCATTTATTGTGACGTGCACTTGGGACGCCCCTGCCTTGACACCCGCTAGGGTGTTAGCCACTGCAAGTCCGAAGTCATTGTGGCAGTGCATCGATATGGGCTTCTTCAGTGCCGACTTGAGCCTGCTTATGAGCTCAAACGTCGCCTCTGGCTCCATCACACCGACTGTGTCAGGGACGTTGTGCACGTCAGCCCCGCGCTCCTCTACAGAAGTGTAGAAACGCAAAAGCCTCTCGACGGGGGTCCTGGTCGCGTCCTCGCAGGAGAACTCGCACTCGAGGCCGTGGGCCTTTACATAGTCTGTCGCGGCGAGCGCCTGCTCAAGGGCTTTGTCTTCGTCCATCCTAAGCTTGTACTTGAGGTGTATGTCGGATGTCGCGATGAAGATGTGGACGCGGTCCACCTCGCTGGTGATGCATGCGTCTATGTCCTTCGTCACGCACCTCGCAAGGCCGCATATCTTGGCCTTCAGCCCCTCCCTCTTGATTGTCCTGACGGTGCTCCGCTCCTCATCAGAATTGACCGGGAAGCCTGCCTCTATGACGTCCACCCCGAGCTCGTCCAGCTTCCTTGCAATGGCTATCTTCTCCTCAAGCGTGAAGCAGACCCCTGGCGTCTGCTCCCCGTCCCTTAGAGTGGTGTCGAGGACATATGCCCTCTCAGGGAGATTTGATCTTGCCCTAACGGGACCGATGAAGTCGCTGACAAAGACCCCTTCCATACTCTACACCATGTGAGAGATAAGATCCGCTCCCTCTTATTTAACGCGGTCGTCGTAAAGATGATCCTTCGTAAATCGGGGGCGCTGTCGCCTGCAGCATAGCAAATCTCCAAGTAGACGTTTCGCAATCCGTCCGAATCCAGTGATGCCTTCGTCAATGGGACAAAGATTTAAGATGAAAAGACGCATATCTATGTAATTGCTGGTGAAAAAATGACCAAGACCCTTAAGGAGAAATTCGACAAGAAGATGGGTTTCACGCCTGCGATTATGCACATCGCTGCAGAGATAGACCCCAAAATGGCCGATTTCTACAATTTCTGCGATACCGCGGTCCAGGAAGACGGGGCGCTCCCATCAAAGTTCAAGATGCTGCTCATTATGGCGATGGGCGCTCAGCGCCACTGCAAGGAGTGCGTGGTGTCGGCTATGAAAGGCGCTCACAACAAGGGAGCGACCGACGCCGAGATCATCGAGGCCATCCGAGTAGTCGCAGTTGCAGGGGGCGCGCCCGCAATCACTGCGTGCAAGGACGCGCTCCAGATGCTCAAGGACAAGTCCTTCGACAAAATGGGCTGCGGGACAAAGTAGTCGCTTCTTTTTACCTTTCGCTTTTTCTTTTTCTGGCTGGATTTAGCCTGCTCACTCGTAAAGAACGCCTAGATCCTTCAGCTTTTGGTATATCTTGTCTGCCGCTATCCTGACCTCGTCTTCCTGTTTCGCCCCCGTGCACACCATCTTCCCAGACGAGAAGATCAGCAGAACGACCTTCGGTGAGTCCATCCGGTAGATCAGCCCAGGGAACTGCTCGGGTTCATACATCACATTCTCGAGCAGGAATGCCGCCTTCTCGAGGTTCACCTCAGCATTGAGGTTGGCAGACGCAACGATGTTTTGAATCATTATCTCGGGGGTGCCTATTATGACTATGTTCCTGTCCTTCAGATTCTTTATTATCTTCTTGACGGCGTTGTGCACTTCCTTTATCGACTTCGCCCCCGTGCACACCATCTTCCCAGACGAGAAGATCAGCGTTGCAGTCCTCGGCTTCGAGATCCTGTAAACGAGACCCGGGAACTGCTCTGGATTGTACTCCACACCTGGCACGTTACCTGATATTGCATCGAGATCTATGGTCTGGTTCATTGTCACAGAGGCGACGACATTCTCTATCCTGACGGATGGCTTGATCATTATGTTGCCCACCGAACAAAATAACTAGATTTAAAGTTTTTTAATCTGGTTTATAAAGCTTTTTTATTTCTAAACAGACCCTTCCATTTTTTTTGCACTATCTTTTTCTCCAGATGGCAATATTATAATGATCATTATCAGCAGGACTACAAGCGAGACCAGCCAGATGTTCTTGAACCAAAGGAAAGGGTAGCCCAGGTATGGGATTGAGTAAACGACCTTCCCTATTATCCTGTCCTCAGGAACCCAGCTTAGGGGGTTCGAAGGGCTTTGGTCTGGGTAGATATTCGCGTCCCCCTTGGTCAGGAAGTAGTAGGTGCCATTGACTTCGACCTTCCCTATTACCCTGTGTGAGATCGGAAGCGGGTCGAAAGATGTGAATATGAAATAATCTTCGACTCGAGTCCCTGGCTGCAAATATATTACCGTGTCGCCCACCGGTGGCGGACCAGCCGAGATCTCCGAGGGATCAGCCGCCCGCACGAATATCAGCGAGCCTGTCGGGATGTTGGGCTCCATACTCCCTGATTGCACGGCTGCTACTGGCATGTTGGTCCCGGAGACTGCCCTCATTGCGTATACTGCGCCGAAGAAGGATGCAAAAAATATTAGGGTCGTTAACAGCATCGCCCTGAATTCTAGGCCCATTTCAATCACTGCTGCTCTCTTAACGGGCCCATCCCGAACCTCGCAGCGAGCCTGTCCGCCTTTTCCTGTATCTTCTTCACCGTCTCCTCATCCAGGTGCCTGAACCTGCCCTGCGCCTTCAGGTACTTTGTTACC
>CALGKV010000098.1 GCA_937930465.1 Methanosuratincolales archaeon
AATCTTTGGTTATCGAGCCCCCAGAGGATAGCATCGCCGCTATGCTGGATCCGCCAGCGCCTACGCCTTCTTTCGCCACCCCTAGCTCGTAGGCCCTGAGGCCTCCATACTTGGAGGCGGAGAAATCCAGCCCTGCAGCAATCACAGGAACGGGCGCTATCTTCGATACAATCTCCCTTATGTCCGAAGTCTTGTCCTCAAGTATCCACCTGGTAGTGCCTATCGCGAGGTTCCCCAGAATCTCTGGCGAGATGGACTTTATCACCCTAAGCACAGCGCACATCTGGGTGCCGCCAGCCATGATCACAGGGATCTCCTCTGCGGCTCCGGTTATCAGTCCAGCCGCAGCAGGCATCATGGGATCGCCGACCAACGAGATCGCCCTGAATGGATCGCGCTCCAAAGACCCGAACTGAATGCCGGCGGCAGCCAACGCTGATTCCACGACCCTCAGCTTGAGGTCGTGCGGGTTATTCGGCATGCTGCTGCTGACTTTCCGTTTGGCATCGACCCCCATTGCCAAGAGAACCGAAAGAGCAGTGGTAGTGCCACCTGGGATACTCTCGCCGACGACCAAGTAGTCAGCTGCCTTGGAGAGCTGCCTCCCAATTATCGACGACCGCTCGTATGCTTCCCGAGGGTTCTCCACCGACTTGCCGGACCTGATGTCTTTCCCAGGGCTCCCGCCCACCTCGAAAAAGGGCACTTTGGGCAAGACCCTCAGCCCGCCATTAACAACAAAAGATGGCATGCCGGAAAGCCTGAGTGCGGACATTGTGATCAGGGCAGGCGTCGGGATCCCATCCGGCGTAACAGGTACGCCGTCTATGCATCGGCATCTCCCGTAAAAGAGCAACTCGACGTCTGCAGGCGGCGTATAGTCCGTGATCTCTGGCATTGCGCCTGCTGCCGATAGGCCTGGTATCTTTGCAGTTTCAGTCGAGGCTATCACGCAAGCGAAAAGCGGCCTCAATCCGCGTATCCTTCCTATGAACTCTTGGCATCTTCTTTCATCATACCCTAGTATTATGTCGCTTTTCTCCATGGCTCATTCCCCCTCATTAACAGGATGGTTTATCCGTCCTGTAATTTATCATTTTCTCGGCAACAGAAAGTTCAAGCAGATTGTTGACATTGATGCATGCAGCAGGGTCGTCTACAACAAAGTAACTTTCGTCTATGTAAGGCATGTCGATCGCCTTGCCGTCTATTACATTGATGCCGCACGGCACGTATTTTCTTCTTCCTACCTCGATGGTACAAGTCGGACTCAGCCCCATTTCTTGGAAGGATCGAAGGGGGGCAATAGCTGCCAATGATGGTTTTCTCCGTGCTCTGTAGGCATTCACAACGCATTCTATTGTCCGAGGCTTGAGCAGCGGGAGGTCTGCAGAGACCACAACAAAGCGACCCTCCCCAATTGCTTTTATTGCGTAGCGCATGTCGCTGTGGTAGTCCAGACCAGGCGTTTCGATCACAGATACTGCATCGAACGAAAGGGCGTAGGCTTTGGTTCCCGGCGTGTGTGGGGAAACTGCAACGCAGACCTTACGGATGGAAGGGCACCTCTTCAGCGCATCGATAACATGCGCAACCATCGGCCTTTCCCCTACGCGCAACAGCGGCTTCTCGACCGCTAGACCGAGCCGGCTCCCTTTGCCCCCTGCCATAATCAGACCTGTGAACCCCAAAGGAGGGCACCACCCGGGATGGCGTAGAATACGGAAAGAACCAGCAGACGCGTCAGCTCGCTTGTGCATCCTAGCATATCCCCAGTCATGCACCCGAATGTGCGCTGGAGATACAAAGCCCAGAGGGCAGGGAAAAAGACGGAGATGGAGATTGGGATCCAAGCGAATGCTGGGCGGCACAAAGCGAAGGCAATGGCGATGGAGATCCCTACTCCCAAAACAAGGTTAGTCAGCAATCTTTCTTTCATCCGGATAATGAATAAGCCCCCTATCCCCTTTGGGCACGGTTTTCCAAGGGAACCTGCAATTATCATCGCACTCTTGCCAAGCGTCTCTGAAAGCAGGATCGCGACAAAGGCGGAGGATCCAAGCAGCGCCAGCAATGACCCCGTCAGGACAAGCACAAAGAAGAGGGAGACGTGACCTCCTATGCCATGGTGCTTGTCATGAAGCATCTCTAGGCGCCGCTCCCGAGATCCCCTTATCATGAGCGCGTCCCCTAGGTCAAGAACCCCATCTATGTGGTTGAAGCCACTGAGCAAGAGCAATATGAAGAGTGTAAGCCACCCTGCCAAGCTTTGATCGAGAAGGCTGAACAGGACGATGGCAGCGCCGCCCCCGATTGTTCCAATAATGGCTCCGGCAATTGGGAAGAGGAAGGCATAGCGTCCCAAATCATCGATCGTCCCGGATCCAGCCGGCAGGATCGTCAAGAAGGAGAGTACCGACCTGAGACCGCTGATGAATCCCATGTTCAGCGCCTCTTTCCAGCGATCATCTCGGAGTACATGCGGCTGCATGCCCCCGCTATTAGGGCCCCGATGGCGTCATCGACGAATGGTGGTAGCCTCTTAAGGATACCTGGCTTCTTCCTGTCGAACCGGTAGAATTCGAACAGCCCATAGTAGCCTGCTATCTGGAGGGCGATGGAAATGCCCAAGATCTCGTCAGCAACCAGGTAGACAGGGTCGCCCTCGAATGACATCTCATCGATACCGGGCAGCAGGCCCCTTTCCCCGTCCTCATTCATCCTGAATGCCGCCATCACAAGCGCGGAGATGTTGACGTCGGACATGATCTCAGAGAGATGGCGTTCAAAGACCTTCTTTGCCTTCTCCCTTGTGAACTTCGGGTGGGGCACGTACATCTCCATTGCGGTCTCGACAAGATCATCAAAAGTTATCCCACGCTCACTGAGCCTGGACAGCAGCGGGCGATGTGGGATCAGCCCATCGTGCTTCATTACCGCTTTCCTCACAGCCTCCTCAACGCACTCGCCAACCAGCCTACCAAGTTCTGTGGCGGATCCCGCGTACCTCAACGATTCCCCGTTGCCAGCCGATGCAACGAGTACGGCGTCTGACGAGGTGCCGGTTGCGGACTCCCTGCTCGAGGTGCTGCGCACGTCCAGGGAGGACAGGGCTTTGCATTTGGCTTCGGTCGCTGACATTATGATGTTAGCCATGCACCCCTCTGTCAGGTCCCTGTCGATCAGGATTATAGTGTTTATTGTCCCAATAGCCTCTAATGGAAACTTGTCGCCAACAGAGGTGGCATTAGAGACGCCTGCAGTCACCAGGGCTACGACATGGACCTCGCCAGACCTCTCGGCCACTACGCCTTTCGTCAAGTCTGCGGCAGTCATGAGGCACACAGCATCCTCCGATCCGAAAGACTTTGCCCAGGACCTGAAGTGTGTTTCAGGATCCTCAGAGAAGTTCTTGTCCACCTTGAGGTTCACTATCCTTGAGGAGATCCTGAGGCCGCCGTTCACCGGCGCAGAGCTCAATATTTTCATGGGGCGGATCGACTCAACAACTATGGCCTCATGGTCCATCGTCGCCCCTATGCCATCAAGCAAAGTACGCCTCATACACAATCCCTCCAATGACCAAAAAGCAAGAGAATATCAGCAAGGTGATGAGTGCGGAGACCCCATAAACGCTCAAAGACTTCCTGATCTTTTCCGGGGAAAGCGGATCGATTTCTTCGCCTATAGAATAGCACCCTTGCTTCTCTAGCCTCACCCGCAACGCACCAGCCATTGACGACATGGGCCACCCCGCATTGATGCTCGTTGTTGAGGCGTGGTAAGCCCTGGCGAACCGGATTGACGATTTCCAGTCTAGCTTAAGCAGCGAAGCGGAGATGGCGAAGATCAGGGGGGTGAGCCTCGATGGGATGAAATTAGCTATCGTGTCGAGCCTTGCTGAGAACCAACCGAACTTCACGTATCGCTGATCCTTGTACCCCACCATGGAGTCGAGCGTGTTTATTGCCCTATAGATGACCGCGCCCGGCAACCCCAGGATGCAGTAGTAGAATATAGGCGATATGAACCCGTCAACAAAGCCCTCCGCCACGGTCTCGACAGCCCCAGAGGCGACTAGGCGCTTGTCAAGGGAGGCAGTGTCCCTCCTGACTACAAGGGAGAGGCGTTTCCTCGAGGATCCCAAGTCAGAGTCGAGTTCCCTTGCTATCGGCTCTACATGCCTGTACATGCATTTCAGCGCAAAGGTCATCTTGAGGAACAGGGCAGAAACAAGAACGTAGAGATGCCAGCTGAGATACGAGAGGCCTGTGACCAAGTGCGAAAGCAACGCAAAGGCACCAATCACTGAAAGGGACAGTGCCGCGCCCCCGACCCGTTCGTCCTTGAAGGCTTTCCTGAATAGCGGCTCGAGCCTCTCGATCGATCTCCCAGCCCATACGGTCAGGTGCAGCCGGCCTGGAGGCTCGCCCAAAAGCAGATCCACCAGAAGGGCCAGCCAAAGCACTGCCAGCGCATCAATTATGGAGGGCATGATTCGATCACTCGCCTCCTTACATTGAGTATCGCCTCGGGGTCATCTGACCTCATGTCCATAGACGAAAGCCGATCAAGGACGGCGTCAGCCACCTCAGTGCGGTGGACCCAGCCGCAGCCCTTGCAGCCCCAGACGATCCCCCCATTATCCCTTCTTACGAAAGCCCCGCCCGTCAGATCGTCTAGGCACGGGTAAAACGGGCAGAAGCAGAGCCTGCAGTCGCCCACCCCTTCGTGGCATTTCTTCTCGATGCAGCTGACGTTGTTCGGGTGCATCTTCTCGAGAGAGCTTATCACGTTCCTCAGCGCCTCCAACAGAAAGCGGTTCTCCTCAGGTCTCCTGACGCATATCCTAATGAAATTGCCACGCAGGCCCCTCACTGATGCCAGATCCCTCACGAGTACGCCGTAGGAGAGGAGGCGCCACCTGAGGTTCCTCGGGGCAAGCCCTGCGCCCGAGATGTCCACCATCATGAAATTCGATTTCGATTCGACGGGCCGTAGCCCCCCTATAGAGCTTATGCCCTCTACGAGCCTACCCTTCTCCAGGGCTATTTTCCTCTTCGACTCCGGCAGGAAGCCCTTCTCACCCAGAGCAGATACGGCAGCCGCCTCCTCGAGCACCCCAACGCGCCAGCTTATGGCAGTCGACTCGAACTCCCTTGCAGAAAGAGGGCTGCAGACAGCATACCCGACCCTCAGACCCGGGAAACCGAAGGGCTTTGTAAGGGATCTCAGCACGAACAGGTTCCGGAATTCCCCCACGGCTGGCGCGAGCGTCAGGCTCTCTGAGCCTTCGCATAGGTCAAGATAAGCCTCATCCAGCAGGACAATAACCCCCCTCTCTTCAGCAGACTCAATAAGTTCCTTGAGTAGCCCGAGATCCAGCAGTTCTCCCGTAGGGTTGTTTGGGTTGCAGAGGATAACGCATTTTGCACCCCCTTCTCGGACGGCCTTCTGCGCGCTCTCGAGGTCAACTTTCAACCCGACGGGATTGATGAACTGCACCCTTAGCCCCAGAGCGGCAGCAGCAGCCTCGTACTCGCTGAAGGACGGCATTGGCAGGACCACAGAGCCGCCCCGGACGAACCTTGCGAGTATAGAGTGGATCAGCTCGGTGCTGCCGCATCCCACTATTACACACTCCTCATCTATCCCCAAGAATCCTCCTATCGAGGATCTTAGCCTGCTGTATGATCGCTCAGGATAGAAGCGCACTAGGGGCGCTTGATCTCTGATTGCGCCATATACGGAAGCAGGGGGACCGTAAGGGTTGACATTGAGGCTGAAATCCAGCATGGAATCAAGAGGTATCCCGAGCCTTTTGCTCACTTCAAGGGCGTCTCCGCCATGCCTTGCAACAGGGGCAAAATTCACTTCCTTTCCGCCACCCTGAACTTATCTACCTTCAGCACCAGGCGATCGCCGGACTCTATGGGCGAAAATCCCTCTATCAGCAAGCGCCCTGACATGATTGGAGCGTCAAGGACCAGCGTGTGGTACTCGCCCCCTTCGCCGCACGGATCAATGAGGTTTGCCAGGGACCTGGCAAGGTCTAGGTCTACCGTGCAGCCAAGGAATTTTTCAGGAAGGGCAGATTTCAATATCCCGCAGATCATGGGTTTCACGCCCGACTCCAACTGTTCCATCAGTGTCGAAAGACTCGATCCATTGTACCCAGACTGCAAGGGCGCATACAGGGCAACTCCAGCCTTCTCGCAAAGCATTTCGTACCATTCTATCTGGTCTCTGACATTGATGTTGCCTACGGTCACCACTCCTACACCAAGTTCTGAAAATAGGCCGGTCAGAGATTCGTACTCCTTGCCCGCATCGTTCCAGCCATAGTCGTGATCATCCCACACGGACAGAATCGGAACCGCCGACCGCAGTCGCTGAAATTCCGGCTTGGCACCAAGCTTCGCGTACTTCTGCTGAAGCACGGCCA
>CALGKV010000099.1 GCA_937930465.1 Methanosuratincolales archaeon
ATAGTTTGCGCGTCATAGAATTCGACAAGAAAAAGAGATACGTTGAGGTGGAAGTGGAAGATGAGGACGATCTGTGGCACCTTTATAACATGATCGAGACGGGGGATCAGATCTGCGGAAATACCACGCGTGAGATCAAAGTTACGAGAGGCGATCAGGAGGAACGAGTTGGGCGAAGGAGACTTTTCCTGTGCGTAGTTGTCGAAGACACCGGAATTCAGAGCTTTACAGGAAAGCTAAGGATAAGGGGTAAGATTGTTTCAGCTCCAGAGGATGTGAACATACTTGGCTCCTACCATTCGTTCGCATTGGGTCCACGAGATCGCCTCAGGATCATTAAAGAGGAATGGACCTCTTTCTTCGAAGAACGACTTGACCGGGCAGTTAAAAAAACTAGACCGAAGGTAATTGTTGTGACCTTAGATGATCAGGAAGCGACTATTTACATTATCAAAGATTATGAGGTGCATGAGGCAGTTTCAATAAATTCAAATATGCCTGGTAAATACTTGGAAAATCCTGATAGGAGCTCCTTGAGATCAAAATACTTTACTTCTATAGAAGAAGAATTGATTAGAATCATCAAAGACGGGGCATATAGCATCGTCCTTGCCGGTCCTGGCTTTACGAAAAATGAATTTGGAAAATATCTGAAGGAGAAGCACCGCGCACTCAACATTTTTGAGGAGTCTACATCGACTGTTGGAACGCCTGGCGTAAGAGAAGTAATGAGCAGGGGGGCGCTGTCGAAAATATTGGAAGATACCCTTATAGTCCGAGATTCAAGGCTCGTCGACGAACTTTTGTCGCGTCTTTCGAAAACTCCAAAACTTGTAGCTTATGGTCTTGGAGAAGTTGGAAAAAGCGTCGACGCTGGCGCCGTGGAAACCCTCTTGGTGTCTGATCGTCTGGTAAAGACGGCTCCTCCAAATGAGAAAAGAAATCTGGAAGAACTATGCAAGAACGCCGAAAAATACGGCGGGAAGGTCTTCTTCGTCGGAAGCGAACACGAAAAAGGTTCCCAGCTCTATAATCTGGGTGGAATAGCCGCTTTGCTACGCTTCCAAGTCAGCTAGCAGGGGAATACAGCGAACTTCTCCCTGAGAAATGTTGGATAGGATTGGACGTACTCGAATGTCGCATCTTTGAAAAACTTCTTTGCGCAATCAAGAAACTTCCTGTGCACCTCCATGGAACTTCCATCTTCTGACACACCAATGGCGTACAGCGGAATCCCCGTGTATTCATGAAGCTTTCTCCTAAGTTCCCTTGGGTTGATTGAAGGCAGCCTTATCAACACCTTTCCGACAAGCCCGTCTACAGAAATTTCTTCGTAAGGTCTACGGACGTTTTTAGCCCTTCTCAGAAGTCTCTTCTTTGTTTGAACCGAATCCTTCACGTAACTCGGGCAGTAGTGAATCGGCAATGAAATTCCTTCTGTTCTGGCCCATTTTATTACGCTGAGCGCAGTCCTTTCGCTACCTCTTACAGCCGACATTTCACCCTCTTCCAGAGAATGCCCCCGTTGCTTCAACTGAAGAGCGTTCTCTGGCGAGAACTCTAATTGATTCAAATTCAGGAAGTCCGCTTCTATCTTCACTAGATACTCTATAAACTCCTTTATTTTATATTCCTCTCCAGGCATCGCTGGCAACTCTGCTCCTGCAAACATCCCTAGCTCTTTTGCGACTGCTATCCGGTCCCAGAATTCCCTACTTGGGTGGAACCTTATCTCATCAAGACCTGCATCCTTGAGTTGTTTCAATAGATCTCTCTCTGCATACATGCCGTTGGTGTAGAGGTGGATGTGGTGCTCGCATCCGAATTCTTTTTTCAGCATTTTCACATATTTCAAAGTCCTTCTTGCTTTGATCAGCGGATCCCCTCCCGTGATGCCTGTCCCTTCTGCATCGATTGCTTTACATTCGAGTATGATCTCAAGATCGTTTTTTACAGGGACTTCATCAGCGTATGTCACGTCTTTGCCCTTCCTAGCGCCGCTCAGAGGGCAATAAAAACAGCCCTTCCCGCAAATCCCGGTTACAAAGAGCACCATCTTGCTGCCTTTCAAACATAATTTGCAACCCTGAGGGAGGTTCTCGCCCATGCTTGATCAGGTGAATGCAAAATATATTAAAACTGCTTGGATTTAATTCTTAAAGTAGTATTTCCGAAACAATCGCCATTGCGACAGCACCGATTATCAGCCTCTTTCCAGTGTAACGCGAGAACCCAGATGCCCACATGACGAACCCTGCCAACCCTACCGCGAAGTAAATGGTTTTCACCGCATTCTTCATGAAGCCGACTATCGTTGTAGCAAACCACTCGAGATTGACTTGAAAGAGAGTCAGCCACTCTCCAACTACGCTATGGAATCTTTCTTGGAGAGCCACGCTAGAATTCTCCTCACCTTTGACCTCAGTAAGGCACAATGAAATGGAAATCATTGCAAACAAACCAATTGCAAAAATAGCACGCATGCCGATCATGTGTGGCCCCCAACAAACTGCCCCTGTATTTAATTCCGGGGGGCAATAATTGTCCATGCGAATATCCGAAGATATTGATTAAAAGAATCATGCCCTTGCGGGCTCTTTGGGTCTTCAATGAATGCAATATCACCTCTTGCAACGCTGTTGTAAAAGTCTCCTTAGGCTTGGATCCTTAGACAGTCGTTCCGATAACACTCCTTCGAAAGTTTCATCCTCTTCGAGAGCCCTTTTAAAAAAAATGCCCGTCCTTCCTATTTGGTCTCTCCTCGTAAGAACCCTCACTCTCTCAAGCACGGCTTCAAGACTAACCCCGACAATCCTGGCCGCCTCTGCTTCGTTTGAGAGGACCGATCTTTCCACGTGACCATAATCTGTTGGGACGATCAGCATCAGTCTCTTGTCAATTCCAGGTACCCTCAATCTCGCTTCAAGTTCTGAAATACCCGCTTCTCCTCCAAATTTGTAGAACTCTCTCTCCTTGCCTCTCATCGGAATGAGCGGAAAAGTGACCTTAAGCGTTTGATCGATGTAAATTGTGGCTTTGACCGTATGGACTGGTGTTGCTTGGCTAACCTCCCTGCTCTCTATGGAGAACCCGCTTTTCGTCAACGCCCCCTCTATTATGAACGACTCGGTCACCTCGGGAATTATGATGTCGATATCGCTCTTGGGGTTCACGTCACCCCTTGCAACACTGCCGTGCACCCTCCCCTCAATACCGTGCCTGTTCAGAGTGCTTATAATACTCAATGCTTTTGACCTAAGGCGCTCCAATAATTCCCAACGGGGTTTGCTATATATGACCTCTCTTGAGTCGTAAGCAGGTGCGACTTTCTTTGCCATTCTCCCCACTCATTCTACATTAGTGTTAATCCAGTCCAAATAACCCTCGAGACCTTCAGAAATATTGAGCGCAATTATCTCTGGCAACTCGTAACTGTGGAGCTCTAGCACTCTTCTTTTCATCTTTTCGAAGACTCTTTGCTCAGTCTTTACTACAAGCATCAATTCGGTACTCTCCTCGACCCTGTCTTTCCATCTGTAAACCGACCTCACTGAAGGGATTATGTTAACACAAGCCGCGAGTTTTTCTTCAACTAGGCGTCTAGCAATCTCTTCAGCCTGCCTTGCGTCTCCGACAGTTATAATAGAGACGATACTCATCGACTATCACTGAATACCATGTTGTAGTTCCGTTCTAATATCGTTGGGGGATTTCATTTGGAGTCTTGGGTCGTTTTTTTGGCTGCGTTGCTATGCTTCTGGTCAATTGTTTACATAGGTAAGCAGTTCCTACCAAAAAGTTTCGAAATCCATCCCTTCCTGATCATGTGGAGAACCACAAGGTTCAATTCTTTAATAGACCGTGGGGGTCGTGCTCTCAGTTCATTTTGGAAAGTTTTCTGGACATTGGGCGTTGCCATTTCAATAGGGGGCATGGTTTATATCACCTACATATTGGGCAGGAACCTTTTCTATATCTTCTTCAAGACTGAATCCGCAACCCCCGTCTCTCCTCTGATCCCCGGCATCACTCTCTCCCTGAACTTTAATACCTTGTTCTTCTTCGGCTTGTCTTTGGCGATAATCATCATATTCCATGAATTCTCCCACGGAGTGGCTGCAAGGGCAGAGAATATAAAAGTCAAAAGTACAGGGCTACTACTACTCGCGGTTATCCCTGGTGCTTTCGTAGAACCCGATGAAGAAGACCTTAACAAGGCCAAGAAATCTGCCCAAGCCAGGGTCTTCAGCGCAGGTTCTACCGCAAACATACTGATGGGTCTGTTGGCTCTGGTGCTTTTAACGAACTCTAATTTGGTGCTCGCGCCGGTTTTCAGCCCTGATCCAAGTGGCATCCAGATCACCGAGATCGTGCCTGGCTCTCCCGCAGACGGCATTCTAAGGAATTGGGACGTAATAATCAGCATAAACGGCTATAACGTCAAAGACGCAGAGTCTCTCTCGACCACACTTTCCGCAATACCGCCTAACTCGACTGTCCCGTTTTCGATAATTCGTGACGGAAAGGCAATCGAGATCAACTTCACACTCGGGCAATCCCCTTCGCGGAACGCATCCTACATAGGGATAAACTCGTTCCCGTACTACGAACCAAGGTTCCCCTTTGTGCCTTCCATGGGTTCATTTTACATTCTCGGATCTCTATCCTGGTTCTACCTGCTTTCGATAAATATCGGTCTGATCAACATGATGCCCGTCACAGGTCTCGACGGAGACAAACTTGCGGCAATACTGCTCAGGTCGATGTTCAGAAATGAAAGAACGGCAATTCGGCTGTCTAATGTAATCAGATGGGCATGCCTCATAATTCTGGTCCTCAACATCTCGATGAGCTTCGTTCTCTTCCCTTCATTCAAATTCGGATAGGCTGTGGGGTGCGAATAAAATGCCCGCAGAGTGCCGGTGCGGAAGGTCCAGCTTCTATTTCCGAAGACAGTCCGGGGAAGCACTTTGCAAGCGGTGCTTCACTAAGAGCATTGAGAGGGCTGCCTTCAAGACCATAAAGAAGGAGGGGCTCTTCACTCCCAATGACAGGATCATGATCGCTTTGTCTGGAGGTAAGGACAGCATAGCTCTCGCACACATACTTTCAAAGATCGAGAAGCGGTACGGCGCAGAACTTTTTGCCGTGACAATAGACGAGGGCGTCCGGGGATACCGGGAAGAGGGCATCCGGATCGCAAAGGAAGTCGCAACAAGGCTTGAGCTTGAGCATTATACATTCACGTTCAAAGAGACCTATGGTTACACCCTCGAAGAGATATGCGAGATCGCAAAATCTAAGGGCGTTCAGCTTCTGGGTTGTAGTTTCTGCGGGATACTCAGGAGGCGGTTGCTTAATGATCTCGCATTGAAATTAGGCGCGACCAAGGTGGCAACTGGGCACAACCTTGACGACGAGTCCCAGACTTTCTTGATCAATTTGTTCCGAGGGGATGTTGATCGGATTGGCAGAGCCGGTGCAAGACCTCTTGTGACAAGGGAAGGTTTCATTCCAAGGGTTAAGCCTTTGCGTTACATTCCCGAAAAAGAGATTGCTGTTTATGTTTATGCGAAGGGCTATGACCTCTACCAGAGAGAATGCCCGTATGTAAGGGCGTCACTAAGGGACGAGATTAGGGATCTCTTAAATCGCCTTGAAGCTGACCACCCTGGCACAAAGCACTCAATAGTGAATGTCTCCGATTCGCTTTCTGAACTGCTCGAGGAAAAGATAATTTCATCAAAAGTGGAGCGCTGCTTTCTGTGCGGTTCGCCGTCTAGCAGGAAAATATGCCGCACCTGTGAGGTGTTCTCGCTATTGGGAATTAGAAGATCTTCCGATCGAATGAATTAGCCTTTGGGCATTCGGTTCTTTAGCCTCTGCGATATGCTGATAAACCACCGAGTAAATGAATCAAATGGTGCGGTAGGTAGGGCCGGAGGGCTCGGCCTCCTCTGCTCTACAAACGGTCGTTAAGGTAGGGCCAGCAACTCTGGGAGGCGGCAAAACCGGCAGCATTGCTGATGGATGCGCAGCGTGGAAGTCTCGCCCTGTGGGGGTGCTGGAGCGGACAAGATCCATCCGGAAGGAGGGATCTTCTGCTGGCTGGGCGAAACGGGTTAGGCCCGGAAGGGAGCGGCCCTAAGCCTGGACAGTGCCGTTCGCAGGAAAACGGGATGGATGCTGTATGTCCAAAGGCACTGCTGTGCAGGCTGCCCACTCCCGGGGGGCTACCGCACCACTTGCAAATAAAATATTTAACTGACCTTGACTTTCTTGCAGTTGACTTAAAGCCTGGGTTGCCTAGCCTGGTAAGGCGATGGCTTGCTAAGCCATTGTCTGGCAACAGACTCGTGGGTTCAAATCCCACCCCAGGCGCCATTCTTTTCAGTTGTTAGGATTCCTGAACAATGCAATCAGGGGTTCAGAACCATGGAACTGGATCCGCAATACGGGCATTTTTCTTTGTCCTTTACGAATGTTCTCCCGCAATGCACGCATCGCATTAGTCCCTTGTCAACCATAGGTCCGTATTTTATTGTTATTCCGTTAACCTGTTCGCTTTCCACTCCCTTTTTGCTATCGCCTAAAAACCTTTGATTCCCGTGAATTGATTGTCCAGAAGGGCTGTTGCTCTCACAAATCCAGTATTCGGAATTATTGCAACAACCTCCTCCTTTGTACTGTCGATCGAGTCAAGAAATCCAACGAAGTCTGGCAGCTCCTTCTCAAAATCATCGATGCTGAAGTAATAAGCCTTCCATCCCCCTCCCTTCGTAGCTTATTATGAATAGCATTTTTACACAAATGTTATTCTGCCAATTTTTCTATTTATAATTATGTGGATTGAAAAGAGTATTATAATGGCTAAGCTAAGTTAACTA
>CALGKV010000100.1 GCA_937930465.1 Methanosuratincolales archaeon
ATAGAAATAATCAATGCACTTGACGAAGAGTCTGTAGCGAAAATTGGATACCGGATGGGCTCCAAAACTTCCAAAGAGATCATGCTTCTGCTCTTCGGAGAGCTGTCCGTCAGCGCATTCAAGCAGTTCTTCCTTATGTTCCTGTGCGGATATTCGAACTGGACCACCTGCTACATAATCGAAGAAGAAGATTACCTGGAGATAAGGGCTTCACACAATATGGGAGAGAAGTGGTCGCATTTCGTGAAGAATTATGTGGAGGCATCCCTTGAGTCAACGCTGGGCATGAAGCCTGAGTTCAAGTACGTCTCAAACCTCAGCCTGGTATTCAGGATAAAGAAGACCTGATTCCTGTTTTCCGGACTTTTTTGGCGGGTTTTGCTTGATCCGTTAAGGATCAGACCCCGAGGGATCTGAGTAGCTTCTCGACCTCCTGTAGGCTCATCTCAGCCTCAGCCACATCCTTCTTGCAGTCTTGGGGTTCTGAACTTGGTTCAACCTTCGTCGGCGAGTCATCCGGCATCCCCCCGAGCAGAATGTCGCCGCAGATCCTCCCCTTAATGCCCCTCACTTCGATAGGGGTGTCGATCTCTATCATGAGGTTCATCCTGCAGTTCCCGTCCTCGAGCTGCCTCTTTACCCACTTGAATACAAGCTCTTCGATGCGCTCCTTGAGTTCCTCGTTCATCAAATTTCACTGAAACTACATCCTCTTTCAAAATATAAAAAGGTGGGGTCTGACTAAGAACCTTTATGAGGATGGAGCTCCCTCTTGAAGGTGATGATCTGGCTTGCCCTCATCGAAGTACTCTGAACTTGGGGTAGATGTAGACAAGAAAGGGGTTTCGTCAATAAAAGGGGTTACAGATGAAATCTTCCCCGACTCGTTCTGCAGTGTAGTCCGAGACCCGGACGATCCCGAATCTGGCATAATTCTCCATGAGGACGGCGCGGGGAGTAAGCCGGTGATCGCTTATACTTATTTCAGAGAGACGGGCGACTACCGATGGTTCTCCGGGCTCGCACAGGACGTGCTGGCGATGAATCTAGATGATGTTGTATGCGTCGGCGGAGTGCCAGTAGCATTTTCTGACTATGTCGCACTGAACACAATGCTGCTTGACAGGGGCGCACTGCTCTCGTCACTTGCATCCGGGTTCTCAGAGTCATTCAGGAGCTTGGCTAGGTTGGGGTGCAAGGTCCTGTTCTGTGGCGGCGAGACTGCCGATCTCCCTGATGTAATAAGGACCCTGGATGTCTCCGGCACCGTCTTCGGGCGGGTCAAGCTTGGGAAAATGATAACGGGTAGCGAAATTTTGCCAGGAGACGTGATTGTGGGGATAAGGAGCGGCGGGCGATGCAGTTACGAGGACCGCGAAAATAGCGGGATAATGTGCAACGGAATCTCCCTTGCCAGGCATTCGCTTTTAAGCAACGAATACTTCCGGAAATACCCCGAGATCGGGCAAAAGGATTCCAAGGGATACTACGGGAGGTTCAGGATCGACGACTATCTCCCCGACATTGGGATGACTGTAGGAGAGGCATTGCTCTCCCCTACGAGGATATTCCTACCTATCGTGCTCGAGATCCTTAGGCAGGTCCCCGTCAAGGCACTGATCCACAACACGGGGGGCGGCCTGACAAAGTCCCTCCGGCTGGGAAAGGACATCCTCTACATCAAGGACAGCCTTCCCGAGCCGGACCCTGTGTTCGTTCTGATAGGTGATGAGAGCGGCGAGTCGCCCAGGGAGATGTGCCGCAACTACAACATGGGGATAGGGATGGAAGCGGTGGTGGAAAAAGGTTATGAGGAGAAGGTGATCCGATCAGCCGAGAAGTTCGGGGTCGGCGCCCAGGTTATCGGCAGGTGCGAGAGATCGAACGGAAAGAATGCAGTGCTGATCAAGAGGGGGCCCGAAGAATACCTCTTCCAGTGATTCGGCACAAATTCTTTTAAATCCTGTGGGCTACCTCCTATTGATTGAAATGTCGCTGCATGACCGTCTTGAAGAGATACCTGCGTCGGGGATTAGGCGGCTTTTTGAACTGGCTAGCAAGTACAGAGACGTCATATCCCTCGGGATAGGGGAGCCCGATTGTGACACGCCTGAGCACATAAAAGACTACGCAAAGGAGGCACTGGACAGGGGATTAACGCACTACACCCCAAACAATGGGCTCAAGGAGCTGAGGGATGCAATATCGGACAAGCTAAAGAAAGAGAACTCGTTCTTTGCTGACCCTGAAAAAGAGATTATCGTAACAACAGGGGGAAACCAGGCATTCCTCCTCATATGGGCATCCTTCTTGAGAGAAGGGGATGAAGTCCTGATCCCATCCCCCCATTTCGTGACATACAGCGCCACCGTCCGGCTAGCCGGCGGGGTTCCAGTTGAAGTCCCACTAAAGATGGAAAACGGGTTCAGGCTAACTACTGATGACCTGCAAAGGCATCTCACGGATAGGACACGTGCGATCGTGCTCAATTCGCCTAATAACCCCACTGGGGCAGTCCTGACGGAGGGCGAGGTCCGGGCAGCCGTTGAGTTCGCTGAGGAGCATTGCCTGAGGGTTGTGTCAGACGAAGTGTACGAGAAGCTGGTATACGACGGTATCCGCCATGTGAGCCCCGCCTCTGTCGCATCCGAGCCCGGGATGGTGATCACTGTTGGCAGCCTGTCCAAAACCTATGCCATGACTGGATGGAGAATCGGGTATTCTGCAGGTCCGGAGGAGCTGATAGCGAGGATGGTTAAGTTTCAGATGTACCTTTCCGCATGCCCAACCTCTTTCGCACAATATGCTGCCGCCCGTGCCCTCTCCGATCCCAAGAGTTGCGCCGCGATAGAGCGAATGCGCTCAGAATATGCGCGGAGGCGTGAACTCATCTACCGGCGGCTGCTAGAGATGCCGGGGTTTAGAGTGGTCAAGCCTAGCGGCGCGTTCTATATATTTCCTTTTGTTGGGAATGACATCAGTCTATCTGAGAAGCTCCTTGTCGAGGCAAGAGTGGCGACAGTCCCTGGATCCACTTTCGGCGCTGCGGGCAGAGGTCACTTGAGGCTTGCATACACAGCCCCGGTTGAGCGGATAAGTGAGGCCATGGACAGGATAGAAGATGTGTTGAATCGCTAGCCTGGCAGCACAAAGCCTTTTTTCCGCTTCTCCGCTTTTTTATCAGTGATTCGATTGGTCGAACTGTTTGAGGTCTTGCGGAAGCGCAGGTCAGTGAGGCTCTTCAAGGAAACTCCCATAGATAGGGCATCAAGAGACTTGATCTTGGAGGCCGCAATCCGGGCGCCGACTGCAGGCGGTACAGAGGCTTGGCTATTTATTGCCGTTGAGTCCGATGAGGCTAGGAAGCGCCTCCACCGCCTCCTACTGGACGCACACCGCACCTACTTCACTAGGCTATTGAGGAAACCTTGGACCGATGAAAGATTTGACTCATGGGTAGCTAGGTTTGGGGGCGATTACTGCCTCGCTCCCCTTTATGTTGCGGTTTTCGCCGACCTGAGGGATAGAGTTTACATTGATCCTCGAATAGAAGAGATCTGGGTCCAACAGAGTTGTGCTGCAGCTGTGGAGAATATGCTACTCGCAGCCTGTGATCTGGGCATTGGATCTTGCTGGTTCGGGGTCTCGCTACTCATCGAGGATGAAATGAAGGGGCTGCTTGGGGTGGATGATCCAAACCTCCGGCTTTCAGCCGTAGTCGATCTTGGTTACCCAAGGTCTGAAGTAAAAGCTACACCGAGGAGGAAGGGTCTGGAGGATGTTATCAAATCAGTATGATGATCAGCCGCTATTCGATCCTTGCGGCATCCTTCCCAACGTGCATATTGAAGGTGAGCTCCGAGATCCCGATACCATATTCGGAAATCCTCCTTATGCTTTCCATCACTATTATTGCTGTCGCAGCCGCTTTAGTAGGGAGCGCCCCTTCAATAAGCCGCCTCATGAGCTCCTCCTCCTTTGCCGCCGCCTTCCTAGCGTCGTGGATGGCTCTGCTGGCCTCCTGCACGCTCCCGTTCTTCA
>CALGKV010000101.1 GCA_937930465.1 Methanosuratincolales archaeon
GACGCAAACGCAAAGTTCGTGTACTACGCAGACGAGGCCGTGCCCATAGGTCCTGGCCCTGCAGCCCAGAGCTACCTAAAGATGGAAAAGATCATCGAGGTCGCAAAGCAGACGGGTGCTGAGGGCATACACCCAGGATACGGCTTCCTGGCCCAGAACGCCAAGTTCGTCAGGATGTGCGAGGAGGCGGGCATCGAGTTCATCGGTCCTAAGGCTAAGGCGCAGGAGCTCCTCGGCGACAAGCTCGGAGCCAGGAGGAGCATGGAGAAGGCGGGCATCCCTATCGTCCCGGGGGCACTGGACGCAGTCCAGGACGACAAGGACGCGCTTGAGACTGCAGAGAAGGCGGGATACCCCGTGATGGTCAAGCCCGCGGGAGGCGGTGGAGGAATAGGGATGCAAGTCTGCAGGTCCAAGGACGACCTGATCGAAGCGATCAAGAAGGCGCAGCGCCTCGCAGCTTCCGCTTTCTCGAGGCCAGAGGTCTACATAGAGAAGTACATCGAGAGGCCGAGGCACATCGAGATCCAGATACTCGCTGACAAGAAGGGCAACTGCATCTACTTGGGAGAGAGGGAGTGCTCGATCCAGAGGAGGCACCAGAAGCTCATCGAGGAGGCGCCATCCCCAGTAATGTACCTCGACCCGGACCTGAGAAGGAGGATGGGTGAGACCGCAGTAAAGGTCGCGAAGGTCGCAGGGTACGAGAATGCTGGAACGTGCGAGTTCCTCTATTCCGACGTGACCAAGGACTTCTACTTCCTTGAGGTCAACAGCAGGCTCCAGGTCGAGCACCCCGTCACAGAGCTCGTGACAGGCATCGACATCGTCAAGGAGCAGCTGAAGGTCGCGTCTGGCGACCCGCTGACCTACGGTCAGGATGACGTGAAAATAACAGGACACGCGATCGAGTGCCGGATCAACGCAGAGGACCCGATGAACAACTTTGTACCTTCGATCGGCCTGATATCCAACTACATCGAGCCGGGCGGTCCTGGGATCAGGGTCGACGGTGGAATCTATGCGGGCTACACCATCCCGCCGTTCTATGACTCGCTCGCGGTCAAGTTGCTGACCTGGGGCAGGGACAGGATGGAGGCGATCATGAGGATGCGCCGCGCGCTCGACGAGTTCGTGATAGAGGGCATCCAGACTGTGATTCCGTTCCACAAGGTAATGATGAGGGACGAGGAGTTCATAGCCGGGCACCTGCACACCGAGCTGATCGCTGAGAGGAACATACTCGACAAGGTCAAGACCCAGGTCGACGCGGACAATGCCTGGAGGAAGAGCAAGGAGAACGTGCTGGCGAAGCTTGCGGCTAAGCCTGCCGAGGCAGCTGCAGCGGCAGGGGCCCCGGTGACCGATAAGAAGACGGTGGCGCTCGCGGCCGCGATAGCCTCGTACATAAACAGCAAGCCGCAGAGGCAGCCGGTCACAAGCGGTTGGGTAATCTCCGGCAGAGTCAAGTCTGCCCGTTGAGCTGAGGTGCTTTGAAATGGCAAAGACAAGCAAGTTTCAACTGAGCATGGGAAATGTCCAGTACAGCGTGGATCTTACAGAAAGGGCGTACGGCCTTTACGACGTCAAGGTCAACGACGAGCTCTTCAAGATCAATATCGCGGACCTGCTGTCCCCCTCCCTGCAGGCTTCTGGTCCAGCCGGAGCGGCTGGCGGTGCAGGCGGGGCTCCTGCGGCAGGCAACCTATGCGCAGCGATGCCTGGGACAGTGATGACAGTCAAGTGCAAGGTCGGGGATGCCGTTAAGCCAGGGGATGTGCTGCTGACGCTCGAGACCATGAAGATGGAGAACCCCCTCAAGTCCAATAGGGAAGGCAAGGTTAAGGAGATCAAGGTGGCGCCCGGCAAGTTCGTCAATGTCGGGGACACTCTGATAGTGTTTGAGTAATGGAGGAGATTTTGTTGGCATTCCAAACATTGGCTGAAAAATTCAAGGAATTGGCAGATCTCAAGGAGAAAAAGCTGCAGGGTGGAGGGAAAGAGGCAATCGACAAGCAGCACACGGCCGGGAAGCTGACCGCTAGGGAGCGGATAGAGAAGCTCCTTGATCCGGGCAGCTTCGTCGAGGTGGACGAGTTCGTGGTCCACAGGTGCTACGACTTCGGGATGGAGAAGAAGAAGGCACTTGGCGATGCAGTCGTCACCGGATACGGCACGATCAACGGAAGGACTGTCTTTGTCTACTCCCAGGACTTCACATTTGTGGGCGGATCGCTCAGCGAGATGCAGGCCAAGAAGATCACGAAGATCCAGGACATGGCGCTCAAGGCAGGTTGCCCTGTTATCGGTCTGAACGACTCAGGCGGGGCAAGGATCCAGGAAGGCATCAACTCTCTAGCTGGATACGGCGAGATATTCTACAGGAATGTCATGGCCTCCGGAGTCATACCGCAGATCATTGCAATCATGGGACCATGCGCAGGAGGCGCGGTCTACTCGCCAGCACTTGCAGACTTCATTTACATGGTAAAGAAGACGAGCTACATGTTCATCACAGGACCCAAAGTTGTCAAGGCAGCAATTGGTGAGGATGTGACTTTCGAGGCCCTCGGAGGCGCTGAGGCGCACGCCAAGCTGAGCGGTGTCGCGACCATGGCATGCGAGAACGACGAGGACTGCATTAAGCAAATCAAGACGCTCCTGAGCTACCTCCCCTCCAACAACATGGACGACGCCCCGATCGTCGAATGCGGAGACCCGCCGGACAGGATGGACGAGGCCCTCAACGAAGTCGTCCCAGCCGATCCTAAGAAGCCTTATGACGTGCACGACGTGATCAACTACGTCTTCGACAAGGGATCATTCTATGAGCTCCAGCCCATGTACGCCCCCAACGCAGTGATCGGGTTCGCCAGGCTCAATGGGAAGAGCGTGGGCGTCATCGCGAACCAGCCGATGGTATACGCGGGCTGCCTTGACATTGACTCCTCAGACAAGATTGCACGCTTTGTCAGAACATGCGACGCATTCAATATACCGCTAGTGACATTCGTGGATGTGCCAGGATACCTCCCTGGTACTAAGCAGGAGCATGGCGGTGTCATCAGGCATGGCGCCAAGGTAATCTACGCATACTCTGAGGCCACTGTGCCGAAGCTGACTGTGATTATGCGCAAGAGCTACGGCGGAGGTTACATCGCAATGTGCAGCAGGCACTTGGGCGCAGACGTAGTCTTCGCTTGGCCCACTGCGGAGATCGCGGTGATGGGTCCGGAGGGCGCCGTGGAGATCATCCACAGGAACGAGCTCATGAAGGCAAAGACTCCGGAAGAGGTCAAGGAGATCACTAACAGGCTTGCAGCGGAGTACAGGAACAAGTTCGCAAACCCGTACATCGCTGCAAACATGGGCTATGTCGACGCGGTGATCCTGCCGAAGGAGACCCGGCCGATGCTCATCAAGGCGCTCGAAGCGCTATCCACGAAGAGAGACCTCCAGGCAAGGCCTCCAAAGAGGCACGGGAACATCCCCGTCTAAATTTTTTATTTTTTGTTTCTGGCTGCTTATACTCGCCTTAACGGCTCCGCTCTCAATTTATATAATCCCCTTGCCGCTCTAAATTCATATGCCAAAAAACAGATTGCGCAATTTTTATCTACTTGCTGCCGCCTCCCTACAACAGAAGGAGGAGCCATCGTGAAGAGACCACTAGAGGGAATAAGAGTTCTGAGTCTGACTGGCGCCCTGTTCGGCCCATACTGCGGTATGGTTCTGGCCGATCTAGGGGCAGAGGTAATAAAGGTAGAGAGACCGGTATACGGTGACATGAATAGGGAGTGGGGACCGTTCTTCCCCAATGTACAGGGTCCTGACAAGAGCGCTTACTTCGTGAGCATCCACAGGAACCACAAGGACATAACGCTTAACCTGAAGGATCCCAAGGGAAGGGAGATCCTGAAGGAGCTAGTCAAGCGGAGCGACGTCCTGATAGAGAACTTCAAGCCTGGAACACTCGACGAGTGGGGGCTCGGCTATGATGACCTTAAGAAGGTTAACCCCAAGCTCATCTACGCCTGCGGCTCTGGCTTCGGGCATACAGGTCCGTACAGCAAGTGGCCGAGCTACGACATCATAGGGCAGGCAATGGGCGGGTTCATGGACATGAACGGATGGCCGGACAAGCCCCCAGCGCGTGCCGGCTCATCAATCGGCGACATTGTGTCAGGCATGTTCTTGGCGATAGGCGTGCTAGCCGCGCTGAGGTACCGCGAGTGCACGGGCAAGGGACAGAAGGTGGACGTTGCCCAGGTCGACTCGATGGTCGCCGTCCTAGAGAATGCCGTGGTAAGGTACACTCTTGAGGGCAAGATCCCGACAAGGATCGGCTCAAAGCACCCGACGATTACCCCGTTTGACATCTTCCAGGCAAAGGACGGGTATGTCGTGATCGCTGCAGGGAACGACGCAATATTCAAGAGGTTCTGCGCCGCGATAGGGAAACCGGAGTGGGCGACCGACCCGCGCTTCGACACCAACCCGCACAGGTGCGCGAATGAGCAAGCGCTGAAGCAGCTGATCGAGGAGTACACCAAGACGAGGACGAGATGGGAGGTCGCCAGGCTTTTGCTTGATAACGACGTGCCGTCTGCGCCTGTCTATAATGTTGGCGAGGCTGTCGACGATCCGCATGTCAATGCGAGGGAGATGATAATCGAGCTAGACCAGCCCCAGTACGGGAAGGTCAGGGTGGCTGGCTGCCCGATAAAGTTCTCCGAGTCCCCGATAAAGAGGTTTGATCCTGCGCCTCTGCTTGGACAGCACAACAAGGAGATCCTCTCCTGGCTCGGATACTCGGAGTCTGAAATAGAGGAGTTCAAGAAGAAAGGGATAATCTAATCCCCCCATTTTTTATTGGCGAATGCCCTTGAGTCCCTTGGAGAGGCTTCTGGCGGAGGGCAAGTTCTTCTCGGGCTCAGCGGTAGCTTCGCAGACAGGCGTTTCTAGGGCGGCTGTGTCGAAGCAGATTTCACGGCTCAGGAGCAAGGGGTACATCATAGAGTCCGTGAGGGGGAAGGGTTACAGGCTCCTTCCCAGGTTTGACGGACTGCTGCCCTTGGAGGTTCTAGCAAGGCTCAAGACCCGTATGCTAGGCAGGAACCCTTTACTCTTGGAAGCCGTTGACTCGACGCAGACCTTCTTGAAAAGGCTTGCAGAGCAGGGTGCGCCGGAGGGCACGCTTGTTGTTGCCCTCGAGCAGAGGTCCGGGAAGGGCAGGGCATCCAGGAGGTGGTCATCGCCGCCCGGCGGCCTTTGGTTCAGCCTGCTGCTGCGACCATCCTTGCCGATGCACCAGGTTTCTCTTCTAACGCTGATGTTCGGCGTCGCGGTAGCCAGGACCCTGATGCTGCAGGGGGTGCCTGCGTCCCTGAAGTGGCCCAACGATGTGCTAGCAAAGGGGAAGAAGGTATGCGGGATACTCTTGGAGGCGTCATCTGATCCTGAGAGAGTGGATTATGTAATCGCCGGCATCGGCCTAAACGTTAACTTCTCCACCGCTGATCTCCCCGAGGGGGTCAGGGAATGCGCCGCCTCCACGCTGGATCTGTTGGGGAGGCGGCTTGACCGGGCAGAGCTCCTTGCAACGATCTTAATGCATGCCGAGGCTATGTACGAAAAGCTTCCATTGTCGATAGATGGAATACTTGATGACTGGCGCCTCTTGTCCTGCACGCTTGGGATTCCGGTGACGATAAGCTCCTACGGCAGGACAGTTGAGGGGAGGGCCCTGGACATAGCCCCTGACGGGGCGCTCCTAGTCGAGACCGAAGGCGGTGTCGAGAGGATCTACTCTGGAGATGTGACCATGAAAAAGGCTCAGTGAGAGTCCGAATTTGGTCATGCAATTCAAAAAAGCCAGCAGAAAAAGGCGGAACAAAAAGAAAATAGCGGACTGTGGTGGGCGCTCAGCAGGGCTCTTGTGCCCCACTCTTCCTCTCAAGCAGCGCCAACTTTGACCTTATGTCTTCCTGCAGCCGCTCAGGGAGCCCCGGTAGTCCTGGATCCAAGAAGCCCTTGACAAGCACTCCGATCGCCTGTTCAGGCTGGATGCCCCTCGCCATGAGATAGTGGAGCTGCTCTTCCTGCAGCCTCCCTATCGCCGCCTCGTGCGATAGCTCGGTGTCCGAGTGCTCTGCAACGAGCTCAGGTATTGCGGTTATCGAGGAAGTCGGGCAGAGTATCATGCCCCTGCACTCCAGGTGCCCCTTCGTGGCCCTGTTCTGGCCTATTATCTGCCCCCTGTTGTAGACCTTTGATGTGCCCGTAGAGACCACTTTGAAGACCGACTCCCCTGAGGTCCCTTCAGCCATGAGGTATATCCTGTTCCCAAGGTCAATGATCGAGTCTTTGCTTGCGTAGATTATAGAGTTGAACTTTGCCTTCGCCTCCTTTCCCACAAGGTGAACTGTTGGGTAACTCTGGATGTCTCTCACCGGCTTTATCATTACGTAATTGGATATGAAAGTCCCGCCTTCCTCAACTATCACCCCTGTCCTCGGCCTCACGTATGCCTCCTCGGACCAGCTGTGAATCATTGTGAAGACGAGCGTGGCATTCTTCTTCACATAGAACTCGCTCACGCCGACGTGCGCTACTGTCTTGACCCTGCTGTCCGCCGTACAGCCTGTAATCACGTTCAGCTCTGAGCCCTCCTCGGCGATTATTATGTTGTGGGGCGCCTGGAGGACCCCCTCAGTGCCTATGTAGAGGCAAGCCTGTATTGGCTGCCCAATCTTCTCGTTCGGGGCGGACCTGATGAAATACCCTTTTGTCTGCCTCAGCTCGGCGATGGCAGTGTACTTGTCTTGGGAGACCGAGAGCGCCTTCCAGTAGTAGCACCTCAGCCATTCGTACTTGCTGAGAGCCTCGTCGGTTGCCATCATCTCCACGCCCTTGATCTTGGACGCAAGCTGGCTCAGCAGCACTGAATGATCCACTTGGAAGTAGGTGCCGCCTTTCTTCCCCTCGACGTCGACGCCCACCTCGAGCCCCTTCTTCTTCACTTCATCGTCTAGCCCCTTCTCGCCCCTAGGCATAGTGACGAAGTCGCTGAGGTCTATGTCGTTCCCGAAAGCCGATCGCTTGGTTACTGACTGGATAGCCTCTATCCTATACTTCCTCCTCCATTCATCAGTCATTTATTTGCAGCCTCCTTTATCAGCCTCTCAT
Organism: Methanosuratincolales archaeon; assembly: GCA_937930465.1. Taxonomy (GTDB): domain Archaea; phylum Thermoproteota; class Methanomethylicia; order Methanomethylicales; family Methanomethylicaceae; genus Methanosuratincola. Next base: position 7,189 of record CALGKV010000101.1, read on the forward strand.
ACCCGAGCTCCTCTATCTTTGGCATAATCTCCTCGTAGCTCCCTGTAAGCGCGATCCTCCCCCCAGAGAGGATATGCATCCTGTTCGGTTTCAGGTACTGGAGGATATGGCGATGGTGCGTGATTATCATAATGCTGCACTTTTGCTTGCTGAAGTACTCTTGGAGGCTGTTCCCGAGAACCTTCAGGGAGTCGATGTCGACGCCGCTGTCAGGCTCGTCCAGTATCATCAGCTTCGGTCTCATCGCGAATATCTGGGCTAGTTCTGACCTCTTCCTCTCCCCTCCGGAAAAGCCTACATTGACCTCCCTGTCCAGGTACTTCTCCGGCTCCAGGTTCACCTTCGCAAGTATCTTCTTCGGCAGGTCAGGGTCGTCTCCGGGCTTTGGCTGCCAAGGGTTCATGCCTGCGGACAGGGCGATCATATGCCCGAGCTTTATGCCCCTGATCACAGGGGGGGACTGGAACGCCAGGGCCAATCCCATCCTTGCCCGCTCGTCTATGCTCTTCGAGGTCACGTCCTCATCCTCAAAGAGTATCTTGCCCCTGCTTACCTGGTACTGTGGGAAACCAGCCAGGGTGAGTGCGAGGGTTGTCTTCCCCGATGCGTTGTGCCCCATTATCGCCACTATCTCGCCATAGTCCATGTTCAGGTTTATCCCATTCAGCAGCCCTTTCCCCTCAACGCTCACATGTAGATCTTGGACACTTAGTAACACCCTTCATGCCCCTCCCAAACCATTGATCT
>CALGKV010000102.1 GCA_937930465.1 Methanosuratincolales archaeon
CCTTTCTCAAGTTGGGACTTATGCATTCTATGCCACCTGGCCCGGAAACAACGACTACAACGCGGCGACCTCCGCTACAGTGGCGGTGACATCTTCTCCCCAGCCAGCTCAGAAGGCGACCCCGACAGTCACGATCTCATCCTCAAAGACCTCTGTGGCGCTCGACGCAAACCATACCTCCGAGGTGATAACTATAACTGGAACGATCGCTCCGTTCGTCGCGAGCACGACAGTGAACATAAGGGTCACTGACCCCAACGGCCAGGCAACGACAATCCCTGTCACCGCCTCAGCATCTACATTCAGCGCCAATGCCACTATCAACAAGGGAGGGGTATGGTCTATCCAGGCCCAAGTCCCTGAGGGTCCTGCCTACAATGCCGCCTCCTCGAACACAATATCTGTAAGCGCCCAGGCGGTGACGGCAGGCGGGGGCGACAGCACCGCCTTGATAGTCGGCGGAGTCGTCGTGGCTCTGGCGATAATTGCTGCCCTCTTCATCTTCATGAGAAAGAAGAAGTAGCCGATCATCTCACCTCTTTTTTACCCATTCCAAAACCAATTTTCAAATGGGAACAGTGCAGGCTCGCCTGAATGGCTAATGGGATCGGCTGGCGTGATCATATGACTTCCGTGTCGCAGACGATAAGAATGCGTTCGGGCCGCGTCCATCTTCGACCCGAGTGCCGTTGTAAAATGCCGTCGATCCCCATGCTTTTCGGCCCCACGCATGAAGGCATCCATTCGCCTCCGCCTGCCCGCCGCTTTCATGGTTGGAGGCTGCCGTGTCGTCTGCTGTTGGGGGAGGGTGGGCTAAGCCCCGCCCTTCCCGGTTTTATCCCGGTAAGTCGAGGATTTCTGCGCCGCTCAGCTCGAGGATCGCGCCCGGATCGTGAACATCCCTCTTGGGGAGAAGAGGGGATGGGGAAAGCGGACTTGCAATCCATCCTCTTCCATTCAGCAACAAGTCCTGGCTATTTGGGATCCTTCAGGCTATCCCCTGCAGACCCCGTGCCTGCACAGGGCCTCAGACGCCTTCGCCATACCGGCCTCGAATGCCTTCAGGTTCTGCTCGACCGTGCCTTTCGGGACAGCCTCAGCTATCGATTCCTTGACCTTATCCGGGTCCAGCGGCAGCCCCTTAAGCGCTGAGAGGCAGCCAAGGAAGACGGCGTTCTCGACGTTGGGGTTCCCCGCCTCCCTCGCTATTCCGAAGGCGTCAATGACAGCGACCCTCTCAGTCCACTTCCTGATCCTGGACACAACCTCGTCGAGCCCGAAGTACTTCCTATTCCTGTCCCTTATGAGCTGCGCGGTCTCCACCGGGGGGTGGATCACCCTTTTGTTTACCAGCGCAAGGCCGCCCTTCTTGAGGAACTCGATATGCCTGAGTGCCTCGATCGCCTCGAGCGCAACCAACGCGTCCGCGCCGCCGGTCGGTATCAGGGGCGAGTATGCGTCCCCGCCTATCCTCATGTGGACCGAGACGCTGCCGCTCCTCTGCGAAAGCCCGTACATCTCGCCAGTAATCGCCTTCAGCCCGGACTTCAGGCACGCCCTCCCGAGCACGTTGGTGAGCAGGACGAGCCCCTGCCCGCCGACGCCGCAGATGAATATGTCGAAGCTCATCGCTTCTCGCCCCATGATTCAGCCCTCTTTATAGATCCGAATGCGCACCCCCTCGAGCATACCGAGCACCCGTCGCAGAGATCTGGCGAGATCCTGGGCTGCCCCTCCTCGTCTATCTCGTGGGCGGGGCAGTAGACATCCCTGATGCAAGCGTAAGGCCTCCTGCAGACCGACTTGTCGACGTAGAATGGCGTGATCTTCTCGCCCCTCCTCCTCTTCCTCCGGTCACCGTAGAGGGCGCACTCCCTCCTCGAGACCACTATCGCGAGACCATCGTGCTCGAGCGCCCTCCTGAGCACCGGGACGTTCTCCTTCACCTGGTAAGCGTCTATGACCTCGACGAAGTCTGCCCCTGCAGCCCTGCAGACGTCCTCGATCGGGACGCGCCTCCCCTCCCTCCAGCCCGCTGTGAACTCTGTTGAGGGGTTCGGCTGCTGCCCTGTCATCGCCGTCACCGAGTTGTCCAGCACAAGCAGGGTGAACCTGTTCTTGTTGTGTATCGCGTTGAGCACCGCTGGCAGCGCCGCGTGGTAGAACGTTGAGTCTCCAACAACTGCCAAGACCCGCTCCTCCACGACGTTGCTGAGGCCGTTGGCTATCCCGACGGACGCGCCCATGCATAGCGAGCTGTCCGCTTTCGATATAGGGGGGAAGACCCACATCGAGTAGCATCCGATGTCGTTCGCGAAGTAGTAGCCCTTCCCGCCCGCGCTGAGCGCCCTGAGCGCCTGGTTCAGCGCCACGAAGGTCCCCCTGTGCGGGCATCCCGGGCAGAATGTCGGGTACCTTTCGGGGATCCCTTCCCTCAGCGCCTTGGCCTCCTCGGATATCCTGGACTTGTCGTCATATGCCATCCCCATCGCCGAGGCTATGCCCTTAGCAACCAGGTCGGGATTCAGCTCCCATGCCTCCGAGAAGTGCCCGCTCCTCTTCCCTATTATGCGCACCTCTGGGCTCTCCTCCTTGGCTATGATCGTCACCTCGTTCTCCAGGTAAGGCGAGAGCTCCTCAACGACAATAACGCTCTCCAGCCCCTTCAGGAACCGGGACACAAGCCTCTTTGGCACCGGGTAAGTCGCCCCGAGCTTCAGCACAGGGACCTTCCCTGCCAGCCCGAGCTCCTTCAGCGCCTCGAGCACGTACAGGTAGGATACCGAAGAGGTCACAATGCCAGTCCCAGCCCCCGCAGTCTCTCCAAGAATGAAGTTGAACCCAGATCCTTCGAACTCCTCCTCAAGCCTTCCCCGCCTCTCGATCATCATCAATTTCTTCCTCCTGGCGATCTCCCCGAGGGTGAGGTATGCCTCCTTGAGATCCCTCCACTTCGCCCTGGCGAACCCGCTCCTCCTGATCTCCTCAAGCTCGACAACCCCGCTCTGGTGGTTGACCCTGGTGACAGTCCTGACTATCACCGGGACCCTGTGCCTCTCGGAGATCGAGAATGCCTCCTTAACCATATCCTTCGCCTCCTGGGCGGTGGACGGCTCGAGCATCGGGATGTAGGAATTGGGGGCGAAGAACCTCCCGTCCTGCTCGGACTGGGAGGAGTGCGCATGGGGGTCGTCCGCCATCACCACGACCATGCCGCCCCTCACCCCTGTGTATCCCAGGACGAATAGCGTGTCCGAGGCGACGTTCATTCCGACGCTCTTCATGGCGGTCAGGCTCCTGAACCCTGCGAACGAGGCGCCTGCGCAAATCTCCAGCGCGACCTTCTCGTTAGTGGCGATCTGCATCTGGTAGTCGAAGCTTCCGAGTGCCTCTGAGAACGTGTCCAGGATCTCGGATGTGGGGGCGCCCGGATAGAATGCGACGACCTTCACATCAGCCTCGATGGCCCCCCTTGCGATCGCCTCGTTGCAGAGCATGAATGCCTTTCCCCTGTTAGTAGAGAGGACATCTTTCAGAACCATGTCTTATAATCCGCACATAGAAATAATAAATCTTGGCTGTCTCGAATCTGAACTTGAGTGATGGGGGCTCCAGCGCGCCTTCTCTTGCAAGTATCGTGCGAAGACAATCAGAATCAAGCATCGCGCCAGTAAATTTTGGGATGCGCGCAGGTCCGTGGGGTGCCGGAGCCTCTCGCCCGGCTTTCCACCCCCGGTCGGCAGGATCAGCGTGCCAGCTGCTTGCCCTTTTTTAGGGCCTTGGATGGCCTGCTGCCCAAAGACTGATGCCTCCTCTGGGCCCGTGGGACGCGTGCTGCCCCGGATCAAGGCTGCGCTCCAGCTTCATCGGCCTTCCAGAAAAGGCGCGTCTCGGCTGCCTGAACGCAATGCACGCCACCCATCTCATTTCGGTCATGGTGCCTGCTGACCTTGCGCATCCGCCAAATCCCCCCTCCCAAACATTTCCGGCTCGCGAGCGGGCCTCGGCTTGCGTGCCGATGGGCTGCCCCTGGGATCCGCCTGAATCAGCAACAAGGGACTGGGAAAGGATAAATCCGACAAGGTTAGATATCGTCAGAGCGCCAATTGGATCAATCAGGTGATCAGGCAATCAAGCGAGTGGTCGCCAATGTCCCTAAACAAGGTGGTCCGGTCGAGCCTATGGCTGTACGCCGCGGGGCTTGCAGGCAACTTCCTGGGCTTCGTCTACTGGCTCGTCGCGACGAGGTTCGTGGGGGCTGCAGTAATTGGCGACGCAGCCGCTGTGGTCGGCATAGTCTCGGTCGTGAGCAGCGTCTTCGGCCTAGGGATCTCCTCTGGGCTGACCAGGATGGTCGGGAGGGCGCTCGGCCACGGAGAGCGCGATAAGATCAGCGTCCACCTCTTCTCCAGCCTCTTCCTCTCATTGCTCCTGGGCGCGGTCGCAGCCGCGCTGGTGCACCTCCTCGGCGGCGCCCTCTCGGTACCCGAGTTCGAGGTCCCTTACGTGACTGTGCTGATACTGCTGTACTCCTCCCTACCTGTGCTCCAGGCATACTACAACGCAAGCCTCAGGACCAGTGTGATAGCCCTCTCCTCGATAAGCGCAAGCGTCCTGCGCCTCGCAATAGGGATCCTCCTCCTCTACCTCGGCTGGTCCTTCGCCGGAGTCATGGTTGCGTATGTCATATCCTACGTGGTGCAGAACCTCGTCATGTACCTTGAGCTGCGCGGAGAGGTCTCCCTGAGCCCCCCCTCGCCCAAGTCGGCTGCGGAGGCCGTCCGGACGGGCCTCCCCTCGTGGATCCCCTCCCTCGTCGCGACCGCAGGATCGTGGTTCGGCGTTCTGGGGGTCTACGGGATCTCCGGGAACTTGGAGGCCGGAACTTACTACGTCGCGTTCGTCATCGCCAGCATAGTCTTCTCCCTCCCGCTATCCCTCCTCGGGCTGATGTTCCCGGTCCTGAGCGGAATGGATGACGGTCGCAAGCGGGCGACGAACAGGGCCGTCCTGCTCACCAGCGCCATTGTGGCGCCCCTGGCTGCCGCATTGATAGCTTACCCGCAAGTGCCCCTATCCCTCCTCGGGCAAGAGTACGCCAGCTCCTCTGCCGCGCTACGGATACTCCTCCTGGCAGCCTTCGTCTCGCCTATACCGTCTGGATTCAGCTCCCTAGTCTACGCATACGGGAGATACCGGGACGTGACCATCCTCGGCTTCGCCTACAACGTCCCGAGGCTCCTCTTCTACCCCCTCATGGTCTCCGCCTGGGGCGAGAACGGCGCAGCCCTCTCGTATGTGCTCGGCTTCTTCGTGGCGACTGCCGCAGTCTACTTCATGGCGAAGCCGATCGGCTACATCGTCGGGTGGAGGGGTTCGCTGCTCGTCTCTCTGATACCGATCGCACCGGCCGTCGCTGTCTGGATCGCCCAGCTCCCGTGGTTCATCGGCTCCCTGCTTGTGATTGGGGTCTCTGCCATATTCTACGCCCGCCTCGGGATAGTCAAGAAGTCCGATTTGGCCGAGATATCCGCCGCATTCATATCAAAAGCCAGGATCGAGCAGTTCCAGCCCTACATAAGGTACATCCTGGAAGTTCTTTACGGGAAATGATTTGCTTGGATGCCTTCCCAGGCACCCGCCCCAGCGCCCCTCCGATCAGAACTGGATCTCCCTGCCTATGCCAGCAGCCTTCGCTATCCGGTAGGCCGAGGCTGCCGCCGCCGCATCCTGAACTGCGACCCCGACGGACTTGAATAGCGTCACGTCCTTCTCCGATCTCCTGACGTCCCTCCCATTCGCTACGACCTCTCCCAGCTCGCCGAATATGTCCGACTCGCGTATGGCTCCCTCCGACATGGGTATCAGTATGTCGCCCGCCTCTGCCATGCACGCCTCCTTGGAGTCCAGCACGATCCTCCCCCTAGCCCTCACTAGAGTGGCAGTGTCGACCTCCCTCGCGTCCGGGCTGTGGGCGCCCATTGCGTTGATGTGTGCCCCTGACCCCAGGAACCTGCCGTCGAAGACCGGCGCAGTCGATGTCGTCGCGGTCACTATCACCTCTGCCCACGAGGCGGCGTCCCTCGGCTCCGAGGCTACAGCCGCGCTGATGTCGAGCTGCCTCGAGATCTCCCTCGCGCACCTCTCCGCGCGCGCCCTCACCAGGTCGTAAACCTTGACGACAGGATCGCCAAGCACCTCCTTGACCGCCTCCGCCGCCGCCCTGCCAATCGCTCCTGCGCCGAATATCCCGACCCTCCGCGCCCCGTCTGCTGCCATGTGCTTAGTGGCTATCCCGACCGCCGCCCCTGTCCTGATCGAAGTTAGCGACCCGCCCTCGATGATCGCCAACGGCTCCCCGGTCCTCGGGTCCAGGATTACCGCTA
>CALGKV010000103.1 GCA_937930465.1 Methanosuratincolales archaeon
ACGTCATGGATCCGGAGACAGGGATGAGCATGGTGGACATGCAACTCATAGACAACGTGGAGGAGACAGACGGCTTGGTAAAGCTTGAGTTTGTCCCCTCCAGCCCCATGTGCCCAATAGCATTCTACCTTGCACAGGAGATAAAGAAGGCGGTCTTGGGCGTACCTGGCGTCAAGAAAGCCACAATTAGGTGCAAGGGGCACATAATGGAGGAGCAGATAAACAAAGCTGTCAACGAGGAATAAGGATAATGCGTATTGCGGTCTGTGTAAGACTTTTCGCCAACCTGAGGGATAGGGCTGGGAAAGACAGAGCAATTCTCGAGTTCGATAACAGGCCTAGCATCCAGCAGGTCCTGGAAAAAGTCTTGGTCGAGATCCCTAGCCTTGAGGGCGCACTCTTCGAGAACGGGCGGTTCGATGAGAGGTACAAGATCATGTCTGGAAATGAATTAGTGTCTCCTAGCGAATTCGGGAAAAAGCTTGCCAATCAGACGCTGGCGATATTGCCGCCGGTCAGCGGCGGATGACGCGCCCAACAAGGCTAAAAGGCGAGTACCCGGTTATCTCCAGCATGGGTCTCGAGCCCAGCGTCGAGGGGTCTGCTTCTTTCACAAGCACGGGCTTGTACTCATCTGTCCTACCAACGGCTCCAATGCCTTTGCGTACGGCGAGGATAGTCGCCTCGACCTCTTTTCCGACCCATTTCTGGTTTCTCCTTGACTGGATTTCGATCTTTATTTGTGCGAGGATTCTGCTACGGGTCTTTTTGACGGGCTCGGGGATCTGATCTGCCGCCAATGCCGCAGGCGTGTGGGGGCGAGGCGCGTACCTGGAAATGTGGATCTTGTCCGGCGTGACCGCTTCGAGCACCTCGCAGGTTTCTTTGAAGTCAACTTCAGTCTCGCCAGGATAGCCGACCATTACATCGGTCGCAAGGGTCATCTCTGAAAACCGGCTTCTCATGCGTTTCACTGCGTCTAGGTACATGTCAACGGTGTATCTCCTGTGCATGAGGGACAGGATCCGGTCGCTGCCGCTCTGCAAGGGCACATGCGCGAACTTGTAGATCTTCTCAGATCCGTAGCAATCCAAGAGATCGTCGAAAAAAGACCATACGGAGGACAGGTTGAACATGCCCACTCTTACCTTGAAGTCATAAGGCAATTTGGCAATGCGCCTCAGCAGGGCGATCAAGGAAGACCCGAGATCCAAACCATAGGCCCCCACGTCCTGGGCCGCTAGCCTTATCTCCAGCGCCCCAGATGAGCCGGCAGCTTCAACTATCCGGAGTATCTCCTCCGGAGGGGTGCTGAGAAGTTCCCCCCTTGCCAACCTGACGATGCAGTATGAACAGTCTCCCATGCACCCCCTAGAGATCGGGACCGTGTGGACCACCCCATTTTTGAAGGGGGCGGGCTCCGGGCGTGCACCTCCCTTTTTGACGGAAATGACCCGCTCCTGCAATGCCCGAATCAAGTCGTGTAGATTATTCATCGTCACGATGGAGATTCCTGGAAAGGTGTATTTCAACAGACCAGGTTGGGCTGCAGCCATGCACCCAGTCGCGACCACCCTCTTGTTCCTGACTGATGAGATGTATTTCAAGACCTTGCTTTCCGTTTCCATACGGACGGTGCATGTATTGACGACGACAATTTCGGCAGCCTCCTCGGACTCTGCCAATCCAATTGCGCTGTCCTGAAGCAGTGCGGCGATCACTTCGGAATCTGCCCTGTTGAGCTCGCATCCGAATGTCTTTACAAAGACACGCAACCAGCATTCCCCGTTGATCAACGGCGCATACGCCTGATAAGCCTGGTGCAGACCGTCTTGGCAGCAGTGACAGCAGACGTTCTTTTCCCTGATGGAATGGTCTTTCCGGCGGAGATTGAGCAGATGACAGATGTCATATCGCAAGAAGGCGAGTCCACGACAGTAAAAGCGTCGCCTACGGCGTCAGCCAGGTGAGCGTCGCTTCCTCCCACCATAGGGAGCGAGTTCCTTGAGGCGAATTCCTTGGCTCTGGAATTGTACCTGCTCAAGGTGGAGGCGTTGATAGTCTCAATAAGCGGGGAATATGGGATCAGGGAGCTTGCCTCAGAAAATCCTATCCCGTGGCTCAGAGGATCCATCGGGTGCGGGATAATTACCGTAGATCCGTCACTGCAAGCTGCTTTTGCCACGTCTCGAAGGGAGAGACCACCGAACTCCCGCTTAGGGTTAAGGATTATCAGGTGACCTGCGGGGGTGCTAAGTTCTACCCCAGGCATCACCAAGAGACCGAGTTCGCTTGAGAGCCTCAGGGCGTCTGACTCTGTGAGGGGGAGGTCGTGGTCAGTTATCGCCAAGCCCTGCAGACCCTTTCTTTTTGCAGCCTCTGCGACTTCAATTATTGAGGAACAGCCGTCAGGTGATCGGTCAGTGTGTACGTGAAGGTCAATTTTCAGCAGCAAAGATTATCCCTGTCACCTTACTTGTGAACCTGACGGGACGACTTTGTCAGGGCTCAGCAAAGCCACCTTATCCTCGCCATCCGCCGCAAGTATCATTACCTCTGATTTGAATCCGAAGAGCGTTGCGGGCTGCACATTCATCAAAACCGCAACTCTCTTGTGCAGAAGCTCGTCTGGCGCATAGTACTTGGCTATCCCTGCAACACAAGATCTGATCCCGAACTCGCCAAGGTCTATCTCCAAGTGCAGCAGATCCCTTGATCCCTTGATCCTCTCTGCCGAGACGATCTCTCCAATGCCTATCTTTGACTTCTTGAACTCCTCTATGGAGATCCTATCGCCGACATCTTTCCGCGGCAAGAGGGTTTCCCTAATTCTCTGGATGTCCTGCGGTGCAATCTTCTTGAAAAGTGGCGAAGGTTTACCTATCTTATGACCCTGAGGCAAGGGCGAGCTGGCTTCGTCCCAAGGAAGCCGCTCTACGTCAGATGTGAGACCGAGCATCTCCCAAATCCTCCTAGAGGTTGACGGCAAGAATGGGAAGATCATACTTCCGATTGCCTTGACGACCTGTGCCGAGGTGTAGAGTGCCGCTGCAGCACGTCCTGGTGAAGACTTGACTGCTGCCCAGGGGGCGGAGTCGTTTAGGTACTTGTTCCCCTCCCTTGCCAGGCTCATTACTGAGAGGAGGGAATCCCGGAACCGCTTTTCCTCGAGAAGAGAGGCTGTCTCTGCGGTCGTTTGTTTAATCAGCCGCAACATCTTCTCATCATTCTCATCCAGCTTGGCC
>CALGKV010000104.1 GCA_937930465.1 Methanosuratincolales archaeon
TGGATTGCGGTCCCCGTTATGACTGCCTGGTTTGGCTTTGGGAAAACGCCTTTGACCCTGTTGAGGAAGACATCCCTGGCAGTGGGGCAATACTTTGAGCAGACTGAATACATCGGAATCTTAGCCTCGTGAACTGGCTTCAAAGGCGGTCTATTCCAGTTCCATCCCCTGAGATCATCGGAGACGCCAACGCTCCTGGCTGTCGGCAAGATCTTGTCAACAAGCTTCTTTTGATCCAGGCTGGAGAGGAAGTACATGGTTCATTCCACATAGTCTACATTGGTCTCTTTGATTTCATCTATTCCTGAGTTAGTCACTATCTTGCATAGCCTCATGCATCTGTCGCAAAGAGGGACAACGTAGATGCTGTCCGTTTCGCAGCTTATGTATTGTTGGGCCTCGTTCAGAATCAATAGGCGGTCATTGGCATTTATGTTCCCAAAAAGTCCGCTGTACTGTACCCTCTTAAGCCCACAATTCAGAAAGTAACGTCTTAACTTCTCTCTTTTTTTATCCTCGCTGATGTCATAAATTACGAGTGTTTGCATAGCTACCATTATTGATATTATATTTTTTTCAGATTAAATTTATGGTCTGGAAAGGTGCGTGAAGTTCTTTATAAGTATGGCGAAAAAGCACCTTCACGAAAGTATCGCCAAAAAGAGAAAGCTTTAAGAACGAAAAAGGGAAAATGCGGACTCAAAGAAGTTCAAAACCCCATCATAAGGGGATTGAAAGCGTCTATGAACCTCTTGAGCGCCCTGTACACCAGGTAACCAAGCCCGACTGTCGAAATTCCAATCCCTGCAAGGAGGTAGGCGAAAGCCACGAGGAAGGGCATCCCGAAAGCGTAATTCAGGAGCGCCCCGACCCACGCCGAGATTATGACCGTGTAGCAAGCCAGGCCGGCGATCACGGACCTGCCCCTCAGCCTTATCAATATCAAAAGCGATGCGAATGTCGGGATTGCGCTGAGCAGGTCCAGGGGACCGATCGGGCTAGCCAGGTTGCCGATGAAGACGCCCAGGCTTATGCCGGCTGCTGCGGGCATCCCCATCAGGGGGACGATCCCGATCAGCGCGTTGGCGACCCTTATCTGGATCGCGCCGAAGCTTATCGGGGCCAAGGAAATTGTTAGAGCCGCATATGCTGCGGCTACTATGGCTGCCCTGACGACAGCCCGTGTTTTCGAAGGTGTTGGCCTTTTCTCTTGCATCCTCTCCCAACTCCGGGTTTTCTAAGGCGGAACGGGTGGGAGCCCACTCACCCGCCTAGGTTTCTAACCCAACTAAAAGCCCATATTTAAGCTATTCCCTTCCCCCTCCGAGATTAGGCACGCGAGCCAGCCTTTCCGGAAGGGAACCCGGGTTCGGGAGGCCTGCGGATCCGATCGCATTGCAGGCATTCCCCCAGATCCGATAAAGTTTTCTGCAGGCTGCACAATACTCTCGCTGATGAAGATGCTTGCGCATGCCGGGAGGGACGCCAGCCAAATCCCGATCTCGCCTTTCCTCAAGTGGGCAGGAGGCAAGTCCCAGCTCCTCGACGCCCTTTTGGGCTGCCTGCCGGACAGCTTCGGGTGCTACTTCGAGCCCTTCCTGGGCGGCGGCGCCCTCTTCTTCAGGCTCTTCTCGATGGGGAGGATCAGGCGAGCATTCCTCTCCGACTCGAACAAGGACCTGATAAACTGCTACCTTGTGGTGAGGGACGAGCTGGGCGCCCTGCTCTCCAGGCTCGAGCATTACCAGAAGCACGCCGGCGCCAAGGACTTCTTCTACGAGGTCGCGCGCCCGGGATTCAACAGGCGGAAGCTCAAGACCGGGCACGAGAAGGACGTCGAGAAGGCAGCGCTCCTGATATACCTCAACAAGACGTGCTACAACGGTCTCTACCGGGTCAACTCGAGGGGCGACTTCAATGTACCGTGGGGGAGGTACGGGTCCCCAAAGCTCTATGACGAGCGGAACATGCGGTCGGTGAGCGCGGCGCTGAACTCCAAGGGCGTCGAGATACGCTGCTGCGGCTATAGGGAAGCTGTTGGGCATGCCGGGGCTGGGGACTTTGTCTACTTCGACCCCCCGTACCAGCCGATTGCCAGGTCCTCGTCCTTCACCCAATACACCCCGGACTCCTTCTCGGAGGGGGACCAGAGGGCTCTTGCCGAAGCCTTCAGGGAGTTGAGCCAGAGGGGATGCAAGGTCATGCTGAGCAACTCCAGTACCCCCCTCGTCGAGGAGCTGTACCGGGATTGCATCTCGCAGGGGTCGTTCCGGATTGCGATGGCTGCAAGGGCGATCTCGTGCGTCGGGAGCGGGAGGGGGCGGATCCCGGAGTACATCATCTGCAGCTATCCCCTCAAGCGCCAGTGATGTTCCGCTGGGCGCAGCCTGGGTATCCGGCTCCACCGCAGATCGCCGCATCCTTGGCCGCTTCATGCGAAGGCTTTCGGGACAAAAATTATTGGAAGCTTTATTAAAGGAAAGCCCGCCCAATATCAAAGGTGGTGTGGTGGGATTTTGTCGCTCGCAGCCAGGATGCTTAACCTCAAGGAGTCCGGTACCCTGAAGATCCTCGACAAGGTCAAGTCGATGCAGGCGAGGGGCATCGATATAATCCAGCTCGACGTGGGGGAGCCCGACTTCGACACCCCGCGGAACATCGTCGAAGCTGCCCACCGGGCGATGCTCGAGGGCTTCACGCACTACACCCCGAGCGCCGGGATCCCGGAGCTGAGGGACGCGGTCGCGGAGAAGCTCAGGTCCGAGAACGGGCTCGACGCCAGGAGGGAGAATGTGATCATAACTCCCGGGTCGAAGCAGGCGCTCTTCTACGCCGTGATGTCCCTGGTCGACGAGGGGGAGGAGGTGATCGTGCCTACCCCTGCGTGGCCCTCGTACGTCGAGATGGTTACGGTCGCCGGAGGGGTCGTGAGGGAGATCCCCCCGAAGGGAGGGTTCTCGCTGGACATCGAGGGCATAAGGGAAGCTGTCAACGAGCGGACCAAGCTGATCATAATCAACTCGCCCAACAACCCCACCGGGCACGCATACTCCGAAGGGGAGCTTAGGGCTCTCTCAGAGATAGCCGCCGACCACAGGCTCTTCGTGATCTCCGACGAGATCTACGAGAAGATACTCTACGAGGGGGAGCACAGGAGCCTGGGATCCTTCCCCGGCGTGGGGGATCTGGTCATCACCGTGAACGGCTTCTCCAAGACCTACGCGATGACCGGGTGGAGGGTAGGATACGCTTCTGGCCCGCGGGACGTGATCGCAGCCATGAACAAGCTCCAGCAGCACTCCGCAAGCTGCCCTGTCTCGTTCGTCCAGAAGGCAGCCCTCGAAGCCCTCAAGCCTGACACCCCTGTAAGGCAGATGGTGGAGGAGTTCAGGAGGCGGAGGGACTTCCTCTGCGGCGAGCTGAATAGGATGGGCGCCTTCAGGGTGGATCCCCCGAAGGGCGCATTCTACCTCTTCCCGGACATAACTGGGACTGGGATGGAGTCGGTGGAGCTCTGCAGCCTGCTCCTCGAAGAGGGGCACATCAGCGCCACGCCTGGGGAGGCATTCGGGGGATTCTCCCGGAACATCCGCATATCCTATGCGAACTCCATGGATAGGCTGAGCGCCGCTGTGGAAAGGATGCGAGCCCTGCTGGAGAAGCGGCTGTAGGGATGATTGGGGCTGTGGCAGGGATCCTCAGGAACCAGCACAGGCGCAGGATCCTGGAGATCCTTTACACCAGGAAGTCGGCCTCACCGAAAGAGATAGCCGAGGATCTCAAGATAGGCGTGCCGACGGTCTACTACCACCTGGAGCTGCTCAGGGGTTATGTCCAGAGGACAGCCAGGGGCGAGTTCTCGATCACTGAGAGGGGATTGGAGGCATACAAGAAGGAAGTCCTTGGCGAGCCTTCGCCCATTGGCGCACCGGCTGCAGCCCTGTACTGGATCGTCTCCAGGCCTTGCGCCCTCCTCCTGGCTGGCTTCGCTGCCGCAGCGGCAGAGCTCCTCGCCTGCCTCGCCTTGGGCTACACCCCGATCTTCCTGGGGTATGTGCCGGTCCTCGACCTCTCTTGGGCCTTCCCTGGCTATGCCATGAGCGTGCTCGGGACATTCGCAGTGCTTGAGGCCTCCTCCTTGGCGATCACGCGGAGGACGGGTGGAGAGCTCCCCCTCCTGGGAGGGATAATGGTCTCGAGAGCCCCTCTCATGCTGCTCTTCCTTATACCCGCCCTCGGTGTGGGGGGATCAGCCGTCTCGGTAGCGGTAACGGGGATCGCCCAGCTGCTCTCAGTCTTTTCGGCGTCCGCTTTCCTCTCCCTCTCAAGGGGGATCCGCCAGGAACGCTCGATAATAGTCTGCCTCTTCATCCTGTACGGGAACATCTTGGTATACTCTTGGCTGTGGTGAGCTCCCGAAGCGTGGCGCTTCATCCCGGCGCATCGGAATGCGCGACCCTTCAACCCCCTCCGACGGTCGGAAGGGCGAAGCAGCCGGATGGCTAGAGGACCAGCCGAAAGTAAAAAAAGCAAAGGAAAAAAAGGGAAAAAGGCATTTTGGGCGGTCAGGCTGCAGCCGGGTGCCTCCTCACGGCGAGTATCAGGATTGCCGCCCCTGCCAGGACGATCCCGCTCGCCGCCAAGAGCTCGTACTGGTTGCCCCAGCTCGGCGCCGGTGGGACTGACTGGATCGAGGAGACCCCTGCCGGGCCAAGCGTGACGATGTATGCAGCGTCCCCTGCCGGCTGATCCACCCCTATGCTCGGGTCATGGATCAGCGTCCCGTTGAAGTAGGGGTAGCTGATGTACACCTTGATGTGGTTGCCTGCGCTGAGGTAGGACGCCTTTACATTCGCGATCGACTGGGTCCCGTCCTCGCCGACTACAATCGCGGATGGGACAAACTTGAAGAAGCCCCCCAGCGTCCCCTCCTCCGCGAGCTTGAGCTTCGCTGGTGCCTGGAACCTCATGAGCTTGCCCGCGATGCTCTTCTGCGCAGCCTTGATCTGGAACCCCAAGCCCTTCGCGTCGTCGTCCTGCCTCTTGACATTCAGCGTGGCGCTTGAATCGCCGGCGCTGAAGATGAAGGTGCCGTTTGCGACAGCCATCTTCACATCCTCGAGCTCATCGAAGAGCTCTG
>CALGKV010000105.1 GCA_937930465.1 Methanosuratincolales archaeon
GCAGGGTTAGAGATGTGCAAGAGGCACTCCGAGGCGGAAAGGATGCTGAAAGAGCACTTCAAAATATGGGCTGAGCGGACAGGGATTGGGTGGCCGGAGTATCTAGAGGCAATAGTCGAGAACGAAAAGTCAGGGACGCGGGTCAAGGAAGCAGCTATTTACTTGCTCCGGAATGGACTATAACTGCAACTTCCCTCCGCATCTCTTCTGACGCCTGGTCTATCCTTCGTCTGATCGACGTTATGGTGCTTTCCTCGTCTTCCAAGGATCGCATTCTTTCGCTTATCATCCTCTCTGCTTCAGCATAAGATGGACCGCCGCGGACGTCTCTCACGTTGACGTTCATTACAGGGGAGACCGCGCGTTCGATCGATTCCCTGGGAAGCGTTATTCCAGACTCACCTGAGATCATGGTCTGCAGGCGCGCGGGGTCCACCTCGGAAAGGGAAAGCCCCTCTGCCGAGAGCGACTTGACGATGGATCCTACAACACGGTGAGCTTTTCGGAAAGGCAGACCGCCTTCTCTGACAAGCACATCTGCAAGCTCGGTTGCCACGGACGACCCCCTGTGCAGCGAAACATTGATCTGACCAGCGTTGAACTTGACTTTGCTTAGGAAGTCCGAAAGGACCTTCAGGGAGAGAACTGTGGACTCGCAGGCATCCCAGAGGTGCGGAGTGAGCTCCTGCATGTCCAAATTGTATGTCAGGGGAAGAGCCTTCATTATAGCCAGAAGGGAGACCAAATCTCCCAGGACTGTGCCACATTTGGCCCGGATGATCTCGAGTGTGACAGGGTTCTTCTTCTGGGGCATGATGCTGCTAGTGGAGGCGTGATCGTCTGGGATCTCGATGTATCCGAATTCTGATGAGGACCAAATGATCATCTCCTCTGCTAACCTGCTCAGGTCAACCATCAGGATCGCGAGCGAGGATGTTACCTCTATGGCGAAATCCCTGGTGGCCACAGCATCCATTGTGTTCTCAAGCAACCCGTCGAATCCAAGATATTTTGCCACGACGGACCTGTCAATTTTGAATCCAGTCCCTGCAAGTGCAGCTGCGCCCATGGGGCAGAGGTTGACCCGGGGATATGCGCAGATTAGCCTTTCGAAGCTCCTCTTGATCGAGTCGTGGTGGGCAAGGAGCCAGTGGGCGACAGTAACTGGCTGGGCGTGCTGGAGGTGCGTGTACCCTGGCACGATGATCCTGCCTTCGGGCGATGCGGCCCTCTGGAGCAGCGACTGCTGAATCGAAACGAGGCTATTGCAGATCTCGATGACGAAATCCCTCAAGCGCATCCTTATTGCTGTTGCAACTTGGTCGTTTCTGCTCTTGCCGGTGTGCATCTTCCCGCCCGTCTCCTGACCGACAAGTCGCGTCACTTCCTCCTCGATGACCATATGGATGTCTTCCATGTCTGGTGGGACGCCCTTAACCTTGCCCAAAAGGCTGTCTAGAGCCGAGAGTAGGGCGGCTGCATCATCCCTCCCAATGCACTTTGAGTTGGCCAGGGCGAGGACGTGCGCCATGTTTACCTCAATCACGGAGTCCGCTATGTATGGGTCGTGCTCTGCGGAGGAAGTAAACCTCGCCACGTCCCCCGTTAGATCCCCTGCAAGGCGCCCGCCACGAGTGATCTTCAAGGCAGATCCCTCCGGAAGCTAGCGCCCAGAAATGATCTTCCTTGCGACTACTGTGGGCAGGCCCCAGAGCTCTACGAACCCCTTGGAGAGGGACTGGTCGAAGGTGGATGAGGAGTCGTAAGTAGCTGTCTTGAAGTCGTAAACCGAATTGGGGGATTCCCTACCCGTGACAATCATCGAACCCTTGTAGAGCTTGATCTTGACTTTCCCGTCGAGGCGCTCGTTTGCCTTGTTTATGAATGCATCAAGTTCTTCCCTAAGTGGATCGTCCCAGAAGCCGGCATAAACCATGAAAGTCCACTGCTCGTCTACCAACCTCTTGAAGCTGAGCTCGTGCCGGTTAAGCACCAGCTTCTCTAGGTCCCTGTGAGCCTCCAGTATTGTTAAGGCGGCAGGGCACTCGTATGTCTCGCGCGACTTGATGCCCACTATCCTGTCTTCCATGTGGTCTATTCTGCCTACCCCGTTCTCGCCAGCAACCTTGTTGAGCCTACGCACCAGCTCGACGGGCGGGCACTCCTTGCCATCAACCCCAACAGGGATTCCATTCTTGAACTCCAGCTCGATTACAGTCGGCTCGTCAGGGGCGCGCTCTGGCGAAGTCGTCCACTCCCAGCCATCCTCCTCTGGGCTGTTCCAAGGATTCTCTAGCGGTCCGCTCTCGATGGATCTCCCCCAGAGGTTCTGGTCGATGCTGTATTTCTTGGCTGCTCTTGACACGGGGATGCCGTGCTTCATAGCGTACTCGACTTCCTGATCCCGGCTCATCCCCCACTCCCTGGTCGGGGCCAATATCTTAAGGTTCGGGTCAAGTGCCCTGCACGAGATCTCAATCCTTAGTTGGTCGTTGCCCTTGCCTGTGCAGCCGTGGGCCACCGCGTCACAGCCCTCCCTGTGCGCGATGTCAATTAGCTTCCGAGCTATAAGGGGCCTGCTGAGCGCTGTAGAGACGGGATACTTGCCCTGGTATAGCCCGTTTGCCTTGACCGAAGGGAAGACGTATTCCGTTATGAACTCCTCCTTCGCGTCGACCGTGTAGTGGTTCTCTGCGCCCACCTGGAGCGCCTTCTCACCTATCGCCTTGAAGTCTTCCTCCTGACCGACATCGACCGTTATTGTGACGATCTTGGAATCGTATCTTTCGGAAAGCCATTTGATCGCAACAGAGGTGTCGAGGCCTCCCGAATAAGCCAACGCTATCTTCTTTACTTCCATCCCAAAAACCTTCCAGCCAACTACTTACGGACAAGCAGAAAGAAATTTCTTCAGATTAAAAGCTTTTTCTGTTCCTCTTATGCGCTTTCAAACGGCTTGAGGCATGCCTTTGATCCGGATGAGCTTTTCGTATTCGTGCTCGTTACGGATGCACCCCGGATCAGGGAGGGCAAAGTCCCCGAAGTATCCGTAAGCCCTGGCTCTGCACCCTCCACAGACGAACCTAAAGTCGCAGGATCCGCAGCTACCCTGGAGAGCGTTTCTGTCCCTCAATCTGCGGAAGTCTTCAAGTTCGACCCAAAGCCGCTCAGGCGATTCTGAGAGGATGTTTCCCACTTTCTTTGGAAGGAAGACGCACGGGGTCATGTCCCCGTTAGGCTCGAGTGCGATGTAGAAGCGCCCTGCCCCGCACCCGCCGATGAAATCGGCGAGAGAGCGCAGCTGCCCAGGTAGTGCGGTATTCGAGAAATGGGTGGGCACAACATTGCATGACGAACCCTCTATCTCGAGCGCAACCCTAGCGAACTGCGGCGCAGTGGACAAAAGGTTCAATTTGCTTTTCTTCATCCTGCGCCAGAGCATCCTGAGCATGTCCTCCCTCTCGCGCGGGGAGAGGTCATTCTCCCCTATGAACCTCCCCCTGCCTGTCGGGACGAAGTTGTACATCATGAACCAGTCCACGCCCAGATCCTCACAGAGCGATATCATGTCGGGGATTTCCTCAAGGTTGTGTCTTGTGACAGTTGTGGCAATGTTTACGAAGAAACCGGCCTCCACGGCATTCTTGATACCATTGACAGTCCTATTGAACATCCCATCCAATCCCCGGAATGAGTCGTGGGTCTCTGCTTTCGCCCCGTCGAGGCTTATCTGGAGGTACTCGACCCCAGCTTCCCTGAGCGCACTGCACATCTCTCTCGTCAGGAGTACTCCATTCGTAGCTATTGCGGTGTAGAGACCCCTTGACGATGAGTGCCTTGCAAGCTCGAGTATGTCCCTCCTTATTAGAGGCTCACCTCCTGAGAACGCCAAGACGACCACGCCCCACTCAGATATCCTGTCAATGACGCGCTTAGCATCCTCTGTGGAGAGATCCATGCCAGGGTTCTGACCCGCATTTGCATAACAGTGCTTGCAGCGCAGGTTGCAACTGTCAGTCACATTCCAGACGACTTGGAAGGGTGCGCCTGGAACGAATGGCTTCCGGACCCCGAAAAGAGAGACGCCTTTCACTACATTTGCGAGGCCGCGCCTCCAGTATTTGTCCTTGAACGCCGCCCTCATCTCTTCGCTGTCGGCCCCAAAAGCATTCCCCCCCAATGAAAGGAGGGCAGAAACATTCTTTTCAGCCATTCTGCATTTGAGGCAAGCCTTATTTCTGATCCCGGTGTAAAGCTCGAGAGCGATCTCGAGTCTCGACCTGCCGTCCTCATGGCAATACTCGCCCATCTTACGGAGAGCAGCCCTGATTGGCGTGATCTCGGCAAGCTTCCCAAATAGCTGAACAGCGGTTTTTGTATCCACACCCAACACCCCTGGGCGGCGGCACCGCCGTCGTTCACTCATAACTCCACGTGCACGAATAAATTCTTATCCATGAATATGTCCGGGTGGGTGGCGTCTTGATTATGCAGCGGCGAAAGCAAGGTGGTTCAAATTACCTTGAATGCCGACGGATAGAGGCGGCGCAGACCTGCAACAGCAGCAGCGGAGAGCAATAGGTTTGCGACTACCGAAGCCGTTATTGCAGGGATCATTGCAGCCCATGCCTCCAGGAACCCTGGGTAGGACTTGCTGAGCGTGAGGGAAACGGCGATCATACCGGAAGTGAAGAGGTATCGGCTAATTTGACCCGCCGCCACTGCCAGAACAGGGTTAATCCTCCTCGAGAGCCAAGAAGTAAAGACCCCCATCAAGCCATCCCCAATGCCGGCAGGTATCTCTATCAGCGCTTGACCCGTCCATAGCGAGACTCCGACCCCTTTTATAATTCCGACAGCGAATGCGGCAAGACCTGGTGACGCAGATGCGGCTATTGAGACAGGAGTAGATCCAAGGTTCGGGTTTCCCAGAGGGAAAGAGACTCGGATGCTGCTCAGCACTATTGAGAGAGCCCCGAAGACCGCGACGTATATCAGAATAAATGACCGCCTATCTCTGGACATTATTTCACGGCTCCTCTGCAAGCCGGGTTAGGCGGTCTCTTATGTGGAGGAGGATGTTTGAGAGGTTCTTCCTGTTGTCAAAGCTCTCGAGTATTTCCTTCATGACAGACCTTTCTTGGTACCTAAGCTCGTCCACTGCTGCAGCCAAGTTTGGCATCGCACGTATTATGTTGTCGACTATAGTTATGTCTGCTGTCTGGGCGGTCCTAGAGAGCGGGTTCAGATCGACGGTTATTACGAACTTGTTCATCTTCTTCAGTGCCATTGTCCTGTCGCCGTCCTCGAGCGGGACGAGGACCACGTCTGCTGCATGTATTCCCCTTGGGTCTACCTTGCGCCGCTCGCTGAAGAGCTCGGGGATCCTAGCACTCGCAGCTCGACCAACCCCCAGTACGCGCTTGGCTCCTGCGGCTATGAGGGCATCCCTGACTGCTAACTCCCTCTCCTTGCTCCTGTAGAAGAGGTTGACCTCCAGAGGGGCAGGCACCGCCTCAGAAAGCCTGACCAGCTCCCCAGGGACCAAGGCAGCAGCGTTGCCGTTCACCGAGATGACAGGGCGCGATGCCAGGAGGAGAGCTGCAGCGGCCGCCCTCGTCGCGAAGAGGGCTGCTGGGATCGTCTCCTCCCCTATGAGGTAGTCAAAAGCCTCCCCTCTGCCATGCGCTATCAGCCCTGACTTTGTGACCACATTCTTCTCCTCACCTTCAACGAGCCTCTCCCTTATCCGCAGCGATGCTGCTCTTACGTGGTTTTTCGGGATTTTTAGACGGACTCCCACTCCATTCCACTCCTGTGAATTTCAGAAACTATCAGCTTGAGATCTCCAGGCATATCCAGAGTGTGCGGTCGATCTTCGCTTTCCGAACCATCCACTGCGAGCGCTCTCAGGACCTTTCTGAGCTGATCCCTCTGGACGATTGAGAAGACAAGCCCCTTCTTAGCCGAGGGGATCACACCCGCTGTATCATACTTCCTAAGCACGGCGCGGATAATGCTGTCGGAAAAGCCGACGCCGTCCCAGAACCTCCTGGATTGTGTCATGAAATTTTCGACGGTCGGGCTCTCGAGGAATGACTCAAGCGCCTCCTTACCCAGCCGGTTTATTCGTTCCACAATGAGACGATCGGTGATCATTGTCTTGGTCTGGAATTTGGAGACGGGCGTGGAGACGACAACGTAGTCCTTGTCCAACGGGATCTGCCTTGCCACACCGATGCCCGGGCCGCCGGGAGTCGTCCTCACCTCGAGCCCGCCAACGGTCTCTGCAAGCACGTCCCCTAGTCCAGTCTCGTTCACGACCTCCGCGGCGTGGGCTACAGAAGCGACTTCTTCGACATCCATCCCCATTCCGAAAGCGCGGTTTATCGAGATGGCGAGACTGAGCGCAGAGGATCCGCTGACGCCATAC
>CALGKV010000106.1 GCA_937930465.1 Methanosuratincolales archaeon
TAGTCCCGTTCCGGGAGGAGGAGCTGTCGGTAAACTGGACTGGCTCAAGGGTAAGGGGCGAGAGCGGGGACCAGCTGAAGATGACCGAAGGCCTCTCGGTAATCGCGACGGTGACAGGCGTCCAGGCTGGCACCTCCCTTGAAGCGTATATGTTGGTTGGCGGCTGTGCATAGTCGGAATAGACCTCAACAGTGAAGGAAGTGATCTTGGAGGGCGAGGATCCCCCGCCCAAAGAGAGGAAGAACTCCCCATTGGAAGACGAGATGTACGGCCCGAGTTCGGTAATGTCAAGGCACATGAAGTTGGGGATCCTGGAGCCTTTTCCCGGGTTCCAGTAATCCGATGGGGTCTTTGATGCGAGCGGGGATTCAGGGGTGCCTACGCCGACCTTCAGGACCGCATTGTCCAGAGCCCCGGCAGGGTCCATCCTCCAGGTCGCTAGGACCAGTGGTTGGTAAGGTGCACCGCCCTTTGGCAGGTAGGAGTTTGCGATTTGGGAATAAAATGCGATCTTGCCCATCGTGCGGTAGGTTATCCAGTAGAACCCTCCGTCCTTGAAACCCTCGCCCCATGAGTTTGCGACCCTGAATGCCCCGGTGTCGCCCCCATCTGAGACAGAATCGTCGTAACCAACGATCACATTGGCGTGGTTCGGGGATCCGCCCGTGTACTCTCCGTATGAGAGGATGCGGTCTTGGGAAGAGTACCATGGGAAGGAGGCGTCTATGTAAAATGTCACCAGGTATCCGTCATTGATGAGCGCCTTTATGGCCTCTATGTTGTCCGGGCGCAACGTCGCATATCCGCCCGCCCTGTAGAGCGGAGCCTCCCTCCAAGCAGGCTCTTCCCCCCAAGAGAGCCAGTCATACTGGTTGTATGGCATCGTGGCCATGCTCGCTGAGCCTATCTCGGTCACCAGCCGCATGTTCTTGTCGCACCATGACCCTGCATCCTTCCCGCCGTTGATCTTGTTGTAAGTCCACGCAGGGCTCATTACGTGGGAAGGGTTAATCCTGACATCGGTCCAGCCGTGGATCTTGGCTTGCAGGAATGTACCGGCATAGTAGACGCTTGCCCATGCCGTGCATGACCCCTGGGTGCCCTGGTCGCCTATAGGCGGGAAGCGGGGGTCGAGGTCAAGCCGCACCGAAGGCGGCATCTGTGCTCCAATCAAGGCATAGTCGATTTGCACGGTGCCGATCATGGCGGACCAGCCATCTTCGTCAGGGGGCGCCAAGCCTGTGCCGTGCCCGCCTATAATTGGGTTGTAGCCCCTTGTATGATCCATTGTGCCGAGGCTATCCCTTAGCCCTTGGACTTCCTCAGCAGACATGATGTGGTAGACATAGACCGTACCTCCTTCGGAAACGATTGCTTGCTGGTCGACAGAGCCCTGGCATTCCGGGCTGTATGCGAACAGCATGGAAAATATGAGAAGGGCAATGAATAGCAGTGGCGCAGGGGGGGAAAGAGGGGCAGTTTTTGGCAATGCGATCACGCAGACCCTCCCGGATTTTTCTAAAAACTATACTTTTTTGGTCGAGCCCCCTATCTTGAAGCCAGCCCTGAAGGCGCGTATGTTCTCCTCGACCGATCGGGGTATGAGCCCCCTTATTGACTGCTCTATGTGCTCATGGCTGAAGGGGAGGGCCCCGGACCCTGCCAGAACGCCGATCATGACTACATTTGCCGCCATAGGGATGCCCGCAGAGGATGCGACCTCAGTAGCGTCCAGCGCGATCACCTTGCCAGCTGCGGTTTTAATTGCGGAGATAATTTCGTCAAGAGGGGGGTATTCGGCCTTCCCAGTGTTGACCTCCACAGGGTAAATAGGCCTCGTGCCCACTATCGCGACCCCTCCAGGCTTCAGGAACAGGGCAGCTGCCCTGAGGGCCTCCATCGGCTCGAGCCCCACCACCGCGTCTGCCGAGTGCGCGTCGACCATCGCCCCATGGACCGCCCCGATCCGGACGTGGCTGAGGACTGGCCCGCCCCTCTGGGCTATGCCGAAGACGTCTGAGACCCTGACCCTAAGCCCTGCCCTGACCGCGGCTGCGCCGAGTATCTGGGCAGCCTTGACATTCCCCTGCCCCCCAACGCCGGAGATGACTAGTTCGAAAGCCTCTCCCATTGCCAACTCAAGAGCCCTCCTTACGGTCTTCCGGGGAGAACGCCCCTTGCGGGCAGATCGCAGCGCAGACGCCGCACCCGATGCAGTCCAAGGCCACAACGAAAGCCCTCTTCTTCTCACGGTCGAACCCTATCGCAGGGCACCCGAAAGCAGCTACGCATGTCCTGCAGCCTATGCACTTCTGTTGGTCCACCTCGTACTTCCCAATCCTGATGCCCTGCCTCCTTGCCCTCCTGAGGTACTCTTGCGTGCAGAGCCGCCTGAAGATTACCACGGCGGGGCCTTCGAACTTTATAGCTTCCTCCATCGCCTTTACGCTTGAGCCGAAGTCATACGGGTCGACTATCCTTACGAAGTCGATCCCGCAGGCCCTGCATATCCCCTCTATCGCGACCTTTCTTGTGGGCTTGCCGGTCGCGGTCTCGCCGCAACCTGGGTGGGGCTGGTACCCGGTCATGGCGGTGACCTCGTTGTCTAGAACCATCACCTTAATGTTTGCCTGGTTGAAGGTGGCGTTTATGAGCGCAGGTATCCCTGCGTGGTAGAAGGTCGAGTCGCCTATCGTGGCGATCACCGGGTCGGTGATGCCTGACTTGGCGACGCCGTTGGCTACCCCTATGCTCCCCCCCATGCAGAAGACGTCCTGCATGAACCGGAGGGGAGGGTACATCCCCAGCGTATAGCAGCCGATGTCCCCTATCGCTACATACTTTGCGTTTGCCACAGTGCGTATGGCTTTCTTAGCCGCGTAATACGCAGCCCTGTGGGGGCATCCTGCGCACATGGAGAGCGTGCGGGGAGTGACGAGCCGCGCCGATGCCTCAATCATGCTGAGCTTCTGGGCAGGGATTGACCTCGCCTCGAGCCCCAGCAGTGACGCCAGTGCCCCGTCGACTGTGGAGAAGTTGAGCTCCCCCTCCCTGGGGAGGTGTGAGGAAAGCTTCCCGAATATCTCCAGCCCTGGGAATGCACCTTTCGCGAGGGCAGCCAAGTGCCTCTCGAGGTAAGGCTCACCCTCCTCGACTACAAGCACCCTCTTGAAGGAAGATGCAAAGGATGAGACCGTCCTCTCCGGGAACGGTGTTGAGAGGCCAAGCTTCAGCAGCCCGACCTTCCCCCTAAGGTCCCTAGATTCGAGCGAGTCCAGCACGTATCCGACGGGTGCGGAGGATGCGATTATGCCCAACCCTCCAATAGGATCGCCCTCCGGCACCTCCGAGCTGAACAGCCCCATCCTAACGGCGGCATCCTCCACCCTCGCGAGCTTCTCGTGCTGGATCCTATGCATCTTTGGGATTGCCTTGGGCCCGACTATGCCCTCGCCAAGGACGAAGTCCCTGTAATAGTCGTCCGAGAACTTGGGGGGCTTCCGCTCCCTGCGCACAGATCCGAAGGTGCAGTCTCCACGCGAGTGGCATATCCTCGTGACGAGCCTGAGCATGACGGGCAGCCTGACCTCCTCGGACAGCGCAAGGGCAGCCCCGACATAGTCCTTTGCCTCCTGGAAGTCCGAGGGCTCGAGGGCAGGGATCTCCGCCAGCTGGGCCATGTACCTGTTGTCCTGCTCGTTGGCGGAGCTGTGACCGGAAGGATCGTCTGCGGAGATGAGCAGAAGACCCGCATCAAAGCCGTGGTATATCGCGTGCATGAGCGGATCCATGATCCAGTTCGCCCCGATGTGTTTCATTGATGCCAGGCTGCGCTTCCCGCAGAGCGCCCCGCCGATAGCTACCTCGAACGCCACCATCTCATTCGTGGACCACTGGACGTGCATCCCCACCTCGTCCGCCACGAGCGCGAGCGTCTCTACTATCTCAGAGGACGGGGTGCCAGGGTAGGCAGCAGCAACCTCAACGCCGTATTCCACCGCGCCCCTGGCGACAGCCTCGTTCCCCAGCAGCAGGTGCCTAGCACCAAACTCATCCCTAGCGATAACATGCACCATAGAATGCACCACAAGACCAATAGGAGAAAGATTGATCGGATCGAAATTATAAGCTTCACCCTCAGATTGCAGGGAAAAATCAGAACCCATTTAAAATCGTGTGCGCTATCCTATCTCGAGGGAACCGCTTGACCGGGATAACTGCAGCTGGAAGGGGGAGAGGCTGGCTCCTTGAGCCCGAGGCGAAGGAGCTCTGCAGAGCTTATGGCCTGCCCGTCGGGGAATGGGAGGTTGCAAGGGAGAAGGAGGAGGCGCTCCGTATCGGGGAGAGGCTAGGCTACCCGCTCGCCGCCAAGATAGTCTCCCCAGACGTGCTGCACAAGTCGGATGTGGGAGGGGTGGCGCTGAACTTGGAAGAGGATAGCCTTGGCGAGACCTTCGACAGGATGAGAAGGATTGCCGAGGAAAGGAAGTTCAAGTTTGAGGGGGTGCTGCTTGAGAGGATGGCACCCCCCGGCGTAGAGACGATAATAGGCGCCAAGCGCGACCCGCAGTTCGGGCCGGTGATCATGTTCGGGCTTGGCGGGATATTCGTCGAGGTGTTCAAGGATGTTTCTTTTAGGGTAGCACCCATCGAGAGGGATGACGCCGAGGAGATGGTCTGCGAGCTGAAGGCCTATCCGCTGCTGAAGGGGATCAGGGGCAGGAAACCTTCCGACATTGAGTGCATTATTGAAGCGCTCCTGAGAGTGTCCAGGATGGTCAATGAGCTTGAGGAGATAAAGGAGCTCGATCTTAACCCGGTAATCGTTTACGAGAAGGGGTGCAGGGCAGTGGACGCCAGGGTTATCCTGTAGGCTTTTTATAATAACTGCGGAGCTGGCCCCCGTCGAACCCCATTCCAAAGTCAGCTGGGGCGGATTATCGCTCTACCCGTTTAAAAAGCTGCAGAAGGAGGAGCATGATTTAAGCCCCTCTACCCTGATAATTATTGGGGGTCCAGCAAGAATGGATCCGGCAGTCGCATCTGTGGGGAACATAAACATTGACATTGCATTCTACACCCAGGAATGCCCAGAGAAGGACTCGGAGGCTGAGGCTGACGGGTTCATGGTATCGCATGGGGGGTCAGCTGCGAACTTCGCAGTCGGGATATCCAGGCTCGGCATAGATTGCGGAATCGTCGGCTGCGTAGGGAGTGACCAATTCGGGAAAGACGCTCTGGAGGCCCTCAGGGCAGAGGGGGTGCGGACCACCTGGATTTTTGAGTGCGAAATGGAGACCGGCGCGGTTGGCACAATAGTCGAAGCAAAGGGCGGCACGAGGACTATGATCGCGTGGAGGGGAGCGAACAGGATGATCCTTGAGGCGGTTCGCAGAAGCCCACTCGGAGGATCGAGGCACATCCATGTATCAAATGTGCCAAGGGAGGTTCTACTTGAAGTGATGGCAAGGCGCGGGGATGCGAGCGTATCTTTCGACCCCGGGGGCTCCTCCAGGGTCTACACCCCGGAAGACCTCGCGGGGATAGATTTCCTGATGCTCAACGAGTCGGAGCTCGAAGGGATCCTGCGCGGCAGGATGGGAATCAAGGATCTCCTGCCTTCGGTGGGCAGGGTCGTATTGAAGCAGGGCGCCCGAGGCGCCACACTGTACGAGCGGGGCGGGATTCTCAGATGCGAACCATTCAGGGCAGAAGCGGTAGACACTACAGGGGCGGGCGACGCATTCGATGCTGGGTTCATAGCCGCTCTGCTCTATGGGGAAGGGCTCGGGGAGGCGCTAAAGTGGGGGTCTGCGGCAGCCGCATTGAAGATCCGGAAGAAGGGGGCAAGAGCAGGGCTCCCCCGGCTTGAAGAGCTGTGCAAATTCCTTGATATGGAAAAGCCATATCGAAATTAATCAGTCGGATTTATCCGCGTGGAAAAATGCGGGCAAAAGAGCAAGCGCAGAAATTTTTGAATGTGGAGGCGAAAAATTCGAATCTTGTTGAGAGGAAAAAAAGGAAAAATAGGGGTGCGGCTTAAGCCGCGATCTTGCTCCTGATGACGACTATGGCGTATATTGATGCTATTGCTGCAATCAAAGCCAGCACTACAGCGATCCAGACGGGAGTCATGTCGACAGGCAGGAAGCCCTTGACTGAAGCGACGTCTGACTTGACTGCAGAGATGTCTGCCTTGATCGTGCCTACGTCAGTCTTGATTGTGGCCACGTTGCCCTCGATCGTCGTCACCTTACCGCTGATTGTACCGAGTATCGTCTGGACTGTAGCGATGTCGCCTTGGAGCGCTACGACCTTTGCGTCAAGGTTGTTGATGCTGGTCTGCATTGTGCCAAGGGTCGTCTGAACAGTGGCTATGCCGTTTTCGATCGATACAAGCTTGGCGTTGAGGCTCGTGAACGAGGAGTTCATGTAGTTCATCAGGTCGCCAACGATTAGGTCTCCTGTCGTAGCAACATTGAATGTGCCGTATGCGTAGATCTGGTAGTTGCCAGCTACTGCACCGTAGTCCTCGTAATTGCTATAGCAGTCGTAGATTTCGCACCTGTCCTTTATGTAGAACGAGACCACGTGAGTGCCTGGCCTGAAGCCTGCCTTCACAAGCTGGACTGCGATGTCACCGGTGTAGTTAGCAGCCACTTGCCCATTGCCACCGCCCACCGCGATGAATTGGTTGTCGACAGCTACCCAGTACTTCACGTAATCACTCATTTGCGGATCGCATAGATCATCAATGCAGCAGCATTCACCGCCATCATAATACAAACGATCATAGCAGCAATCGCCGCATTCGCTCACAAGGAATCCGCAGCCATATACCCAGAAGGTTAAGCCATCATTGCTGAACGAGGCAGGGTCAACCCAAACCTTGGGGGTCACTAGGAACCATGTGTCGATCCATTCTCCGGTCTGTTCAATCACCAAGGGTGAGCCATTGATGTCGCCGAGGAAGACGTAGCGGTAGCCTCCAGCAGAGTGGGGCACGGTCACAGTGATCTCAAAGCTCGAGCTCGGGACGGTGAAGTTCGCAAGCATCACTAGATCATTACCTTCGCAGGCAGGAGTATAGTCGAGCCAGACGGTTACGTACTCGCCGATGTAGTCAGCCATGTTGACGAACTTGAGGGTCACCTGGTCGCCGCATCCGCCCTTGTTCGGGTCGAATGTTATCGTCGGGACCTGAACCACGCAAACGGTGAAGTTATACTCCACATTGCTGTTGTCGATCACCCTGAAGTAGTACGTGCCGGACGGCATGTATGGTATAGTGATGGTATAGTTGTTAGCGGAACCAGCATTATTAAGTGCGATTCCAGAGGCCACGAGGGTCGAGTTCAGGTAGATTGAGGCAGAACCCATGTACGGGAACCACTTGAGCGTCACGTTGTATTTCTCGCCTGTATAGAACACGATTCTGCAGTAGTTATCACAGCCGTATTGGCAGCCATGGTATGCAAGCCCATAGCCTTCCCCATCATCAACGATCATTTCACAGTAATATGCATCAGGGTCGACCCAGACCTGCCTGTAGTACTCGTCGAAATAGAATTCATCCTTGATAGCGCCGTCCTCATCGATCACTTGTACTGTGACTGTTTCGTAAGGATCCCCATCGTACATTTCTTCGCAAAGAACCTTGTTCTTTAGGTCAACAATCGGGAACGTGTACGAGAAGCCGGTCCACAACCAGCCAGATTCGTTGTGAGTCTCGACAGAGACATTTGCCACGAAAGCTCCGTTCTGGGTGATGTTGTAGGTCATGTCAGCCGGCAATGCATATCCCGATACTGTGACAGGGGTTTTGGGCGCACCTTCGGTCGGGGTCATGTAGAAGCTGCCTTCGAATACAATCCTGTTGGTGGAGACACCCACATCAGATGACGGTACAGAGGGAGTTGTCACAGGGTTCACGTCGGTGACCTTCAGCCAATAGTAGACGCCGCCCTCAACCATGTAGGGGATCGTCCCGTTAATCCAGCCTCCTCCGACTGTGTAGGTGTAGTTCCTGCCTTCCATGCTGAAAGGCGCAGGGACATAGTCGCTGCTTGCGCCTGGCACGAAGATGTAACTCTTCGGCCCGTCGAAGATGTCTCCGACGTAGAACGGCCCGGCATACCACCTGTCGCCTGCAGCCATGTTTGCATCAGCGCTGCCAGTCTTCGACAGCCATAGCCAAACCTGGCCACCGGTGATTGTCATGTTTCCTAGATATATGCTCACATTGCTGCCAGCCGCAACATAAAGGGGGTCTGAGGTAGCATCCTCGTAGTAAACCACAGGCCTTTCAGTGATTGTGGCGGCAACTAGCGGGAAAGCAACGAAGATCGCCGGAAGCATCAGAATTGCAACAACAGATAGACTAAAAATCTTCTTACTGTCCATTTCTCATTCACCTATTATTTCGTGAAGAGAAGTATCGGCGATTCGCTATATATAAGTTATGTGTAAAAATTCAGGTATATACACAGAGTTGTATACAATATATTATCCATATAGCAAATTGTGCACAGCATCCTGCCTCAAATCGCCATTTTGCTGAACCACATAAGGACCAGGCCCTTCATTGCCTCACCGCCCCCCTTGCGGTAGCCGATGCCATGCATCGCTCCTTCAAGGAAGCTGGCGAGCCAATTCGCGCCCTCCTTTGAGAGCGAGGTGGAGACGCACCGGAAAACGACCGTATCCCCCTCCCTCCTTGCGTCCACCTCGTTCAGATCCCAACGCATGACCCTCAGCATCGTCTCGAGTATCCTTATCGGGTCGCCGTACTTGTCCCTTATGTAAATGCCATAAACCCTGCCGCTCTCGTACCATTCCCTCATCATGCCATCGTCCTGCCCGCTCATCTCGCAGATCCTGTTCATCACGTCAAGGGGCACGAATGAGCTCCCCAGGACCCGCTGTACGTGCACCATCTCGAGGAGGTCGGCTATCTCCTTGTAGGCGAAGCCGAGGCGGTCTATCCTGAGCGCCTGCGCGAGGAGGTCCTCGATGTACTTCACCATCGACTCGCCCCTTTGCTTCGATATGGCGGCGACCTCGTCGAGCAAGCCCTCCGAAATGTAGACCAGCTTCTTGCCGCGCCTCTCGCCCTTCTTCAACTGAGACACCCCGACCCCCCAGCGGCGCCCTTTTTGTAGAGGTGCCTTATGTTGCCGGTCCTTACGCTCTTCTCAACTGCGCCGTATCCTAGCGCTTCGAAGGCGCCGCAGAGGAAGGAGGAGACAAGCTCGGAGAGCTCCTTTGTCAGCCGGGGGCTGATCAGCGTTACTTTTGTATCCACCCCGTTCTCCTCTATTGAGAACTCGGCAAGGTTCCAGAGCGTAGACACCACCTCTTCTTTCAGGGCATCGATCGGCGATCCGGCCGGTTCTGCCTGGCTGCTCCTCAACCGCATCGCAAGCCACCTG
>CALGKV010000107.1 GCA_937930465.1 Methanosuratincolales archaeon
CCAGAGGAGGGGGAGGCTCTTCTACATCACCGATGCTGGACGCTCAGCCATAAGATCCAGGCTCCCAGAGGTCTCAAGCCAGCTCAACCTCTCGTACCGGATGGTGCTGGCTGCGAAGGAGTACTACCCGCGCGTTGCGGATCAGATGCTACCGTTCCTGAGGGGGCGCCCAGTCAGCGTTGTCAAGGTCTTCAGCGACGAATCGGACCCCATCAGGAAGGCGAAGCCGCTCTTCGTCAGGTACGCCAGGTACAGGCCCCAGCCACAACACATCAGGATAGAATCTGAAGGGGAACTCATGGGATATGTCGACGACCACGCGGTCGACTTCATACCCTATGTACACGGCTTCTCCAAGAAGGAGCCGAGCTGGCTTGTCGTCGACCTGGACGCCGGGGAGGGGCTCAAGGGCGCCCCTGAGGGCTTCCTCGCGGTGAAGTTCGTCGCGGAGAAGGTCTTCCGGCTCCTGGAGGGCGCCGGGGTCAAGCCAGCTGTGAAGTTCAGCGGGTCGAGGGGGATGCAAGTCTGGGCTGAGCTGGACAACTCCAGGCTACCCCCCGGGGATCCATTCGCGCACTACAGGAGGCTCATCCAGCTCATCCAGGCTCGGGTAGAGGAGGGGATAGCCCGCAATGAGGTCCCAGAAGATCTCGTGGGGCTGGCTTCGGAAGGAGGGGGCGGGCTCACAACCTCAAAAGTTGCAGGGAAGTTGGAGCGCGCCAAGAAGGTCTTGCTGGACTGGAGCTCAATGAAGCCGATGGGGGATGTGAGGGCGCCATTCAGCATCCACTACAAGACCGGGCTGGTCTCCTGCCCTGTCGACCCCTCTAGGATAATGGAGTTTGACCCCGCGGAGGCTGCGCCGGACAAAGTGGCTGCCCGAGCGGAAGGGCTGAGCAGGCTATTTGCCCTTGAGAAGTGCGAACCGAAAAGGCTCTTGGGCAGCATCGGATTCTCCTGAATCCTGAATCGGTTGCGATAAGCTTATCCAAGGCATGCCCAATATTAGCCAGCAATCGGAAAGTTTTGGGGAAGTTTCTATGGGGGGATCGGCTGGCACGAAGGGGGGACTGCTTTTGGGGCTGCCCAGAAGCGTACTGCTGATGATTGCCATACTGGCAGTGAACAGCTTTACCTTCAGCTACCTCTCGATCTACATAGCCGCTTACCTTCCTGAGGCAGGAGTCTCCGCTACGACTATAGGGATCCTCCTAGGGGTTGAGGGGCTGGCTATGGCGATCATGGCGATCCCATTCGGGATACTATCGGACCGGAAAGGAAGGAAGCGCCTCCTCGTCATTGGGTCCGTAGCCCCGGCGCCCGTCTTCTTCGTATTCGCGCTCAGCACCGACCCCGCCGCAATGGTCTCTGCGGTAGCTCTCGGAGGGGTCTTTGAGGGGATTTACCTGGCGACGGTCAACGCGCTTATTGCGGACCAGACCACGCTCGAGAACAGGAACGTGGCGTTCACTCTTTCCTTCATACTCGGGGGGGCAGGGTACGCGCTTGGGACGGCCCTCCCGTTCTTCATCCCCGATCTGGTGGCGCTACTCGGGGTCGAGAAGGCTGCGATCCACCAAGCCCTCCTCTACCTCTTCGGGTTTGTAAATCTCGCCATACCTGCTTCGCTCTATGCAATCCTGAGGGGGGTCAAGGAGACCGTTAGGTCGGGCGCCGCATCGCTGGGCGGCCTTGGCATCCTGCTCAAGTTCTCTGGCATAAACAGCATAATCGGGCTCGGCGCGGGCTTCATAATACCGCTGATACCCACTTGGCTTTTCCTGAAGTTCGGGGTCCCCGACTCTTACAGCGGCCCCATACTCGCGATCTCGAGTGCGACGATCGGGTTCGGTGCGGCTTTCAGCCCCAGGCTCGCATCAAGGATCGGCACGGTCAGGGCAGTTGCGGCCACCCAGGGCCTCTCGCTGGCGTTCATGGTGGCGCTCGCGTTCACGGGAGACTTTGCGACCGCGGCGGTCGTGTACATCATAAGGACGGGGCTTATGAACATGGCAACCCCCCTGCTTGACGCCTACCTGATGGGGATAGTTAAGCCTGAGCAGCGGGGCTTCGCGAGCTCGCTCAACTCCGTGATCTGGAGGATTCCGAACAGCGTCACTACAATCTTGGGAGGCGCGATGCTCGCCTCTGGGAATTACGAGCTGCCGTTCCTTATTGCCGGGGCTTTCTATGTTGCCGGGATCAGCCTCTTCTATATGGTATTCAGGAACGTGAAGCCCTCGGGCTGAATGGTTTCAGGTCGATGGGCAAGGCATACCGCATCAGTCGAAGCGGGCTTCCGCAAGGCAGGTTTTATATCATCCGGGAATGTAATTGGGATCAATGAGCGCCGGAGATCTCCCAAGAAAAGAGGGCGATAAGAGGGGCACGATTTTTGTTGTCCATGAGCACCACGCCAAGAGCCTCCACTACGATCTCCGCCTTGAGAGGGAAGGGGCCCTAAAGAGCTGGGCAGTCCCAAAGGGCATCCCGCTTGAGAAGGGGACCAAGAGGCTAGCAATACAGGTCGAGGACCACCCTCTCGAGTACGCGGGCTTCGAGGGGAAGATACCCGAAGGCCAGTACGGCGCGGGGACCGTAAGGATATGGGACAGAGGCACCTATGAAACAATAATTTGGGACGAGAGGAAAATCGAGGTGGAATTCCGGGGGAGGCTGATATCCGGGAGATACACACTCATCAAGTTCAGCAGGGCAGGGGAGAGCCAGTGGCTCATATTCAGGACCGATTGACGGCGCCAGAGGCTGGCTTTAGGGGGATGCGAAGGCAAAAGCGATGCATTCGTGGTGATGCCATTGGATCATAATGGGAGGATCAGGACCGTCAAGAAGCCGACGGGGAAGGGTAAGAATGTCGTGTACTGGATGCAGGGCGCATTCAGGGCAACTTGGAGCCCAAGCCTTGAGTTCGCGATCCAGGCTGCAAACGAGGAAGGCCTGCCGCTGCTCGTCCTGGTTGTGCTTGATCTAGGGTACCCGGAGGCGAACTACAGGAGCTTCAAGTTCTTCCTCGAGGGGCTTGCGGATGTCAAGGACGGTCTAGCCAAGAGGGGGATCCCCCTGCACCTAAGGAAAGGCAAGTTCGAGGAGATCCTCCCAGAATACATTGCAGGGGCGCACACGCTGATCTCCGACGCCGCATACCTTCCTGCGATGAGGGCGATAAGGGATAGGATTTACGCTGAAGCTGAGTCAGGCATAGTCGAGGTCGAGCCCAACGTCCTAGTCCCAGTGAGGGCGGCGAGCGACAAGATGGAGTACGGGGCTTACACCATAAGGCCGAAGATAAGGAGGCTCGCTCCGCTCTTCCAGCCGGGATTCTTGCCTCGGGAGTACAGGGGAAAGAAGCTAGACGATGTTCTTGATTTCGAGCCCTCGGATCACAGGAAGCTCCTCGAGGGTCAGGTTGAGTTCGTCCAGCCGTGCAGCATAGTAGGTGGGAGCGCCCAGGCTGCCAAGATTCTCAGAGAGTTCGTCCAGGACAGATACCGCTCGTTCGCCGAGCTGAGGGGGAACCCTGCAGCACAGGCGGAGACCGGGCTCAGCCCGTACCTCCACTTCGGACACATAAGCCCGATGCAGGTCCTCGAGGAGGCAAGAGGGGCAGGAGGGCTGGACGGGAACTACGAGGCCCTCTTCGAGCAGCTGGTCGTGAGGAGGGAGCTGGCGCACAATTTCACGCTTTATGCGAGCGGGCTGGGCAGCCCATTCGACTTCATCCCCGGCTGGGCTGCGGAGACCCTGAAGGCGCACGAGAGGGACAGCAAGGACTACTTGTATAGCCTGGGCGAGCTTGAGGAGGCCAGGACGCACGACAGGTTCTGGAACGCCGCCCAGACCGAGCTCCTCAACAATGGAAAGATACACAACTACATGAGGATGTATTGGGGGAAGAAGATAATCGAGTGGTCAGAGACTGTGGATGAGGCATACAGGAGGATGGTCTACCTCAACAACAAGTACGCGCTCGACGGGAGGGACCCGAACAGCTACGCCGGCATAGGCTGGTGCTTCGGGCTCCACGACCGCCCGTTCGTTGAGAGGCGAATATTCGGGAAGGTCCGATACATGTCAGATGG
Source organism: Methanosuratincolales archaeon (assembly GCA_937930465.1). GTDB lineage: Archaea > Thermoproteota > Methanomethylicia > Methanomethylicales > Methanomethylicaceae > Methanosuratincola. The sequence goes on from CALGKV010000107.1 coordinate 4,101, forward strand.
CGGCTTGAGAAGGAAATTCGACATGGAGGCCTACACCAGAAGGGCATATGGCGAGTTGGGCGTGGAATGACCAGAGCCAAGACCGTCAGCAGAAGGCCTTCGGTGTTGAAAGCTTAATAGTTAGCTTGCAGCTTAATCAAAGAGGTCAGGATTTTATGGAAGTCTTGGTGGTATACGATTCAGTCTCCCCCTCAAAGGTGACGATGAAGGTTGCTCAGACAATAGCTGAAGAGTTGAAGGCTAAAGGTGTAAACGCTGACTGCCTGTACTGCAAGGATTGCGACCGGGAGAGGGTCAAGGGGTACGGAGTGCTGATTGTTGGCGCCCCCACAATGGCATTCCGGCCATCAAAGGAGATCGCAGAGTTCCTCGGTGCGCTACGAGAGGAGGATGTCAAGGGCAAGATGGGGGCGGCATTCGACACGCAGATCAGGTCGGCTTTGAGCGGGAACGCCGCAAAGGGGATAGAGAAGAGGCTTTCTGGGCTTGGTGTTTCTATCTTCAAGCCTCACTTAGTCGCATACGTACAGGGCAAAGGCAAGAACACATGGGAGCTCAGGGATGGCGAATTGGAGAAGGTCAGGAAATGGGCGCAGGAGGCGGCAGAGGCCATCCTTCAGGGATGAATAGAAAGGATCATGCAGAAGGCTTCAGCAAGGCTGGCAGCCCTGCTCAAGGGACTATGCAGTTTATGCGCCACGAAAAAGCTATACCAGCGCTATGCATGTCAGACGGCATGAAGCGTTGGCATCCTCATAAAAAACAATTGAAAGGGGATTGTGAGGGGAAGCCTTAGCTCTTGGTTGAGCTACTTCTTAGATACTACCCAACTCATGGTCTTCCTTCTCGGCTTCTTGAAGGCACCGCCCGTGATCCTCCGTTTCCTGTCGAATTTCTTCTTCCAGTGCCCTGTGGATTCTGGCATTATTATTATCTCCAGGTATCGATTAGCCAATGCCTAGTGATAAAGTCGACTGTCCCGGAGGCCGAATTTGAGATGCTCACCTGAGCCGCTTGAATCAAAGATTATTCGACCAAAACGTGTCAAGCATCTATCCAGGCGGAGGGGGATTAATCGTGATTGTGCAAGCCTAAACGCCGATGGGATGGAACCGCTGCCAGTCATATTCAATAACTATAATGATAAATAATTATAATTATTAAATAAGTTTATATTTATGATTAGCCGTATCTTTGCGTATGACAAATCCAAGGCATCAGAAGTTAATTGCCAGGGCAACACTTGGAAAGGCAGCCGGGCAGCTTGGCCAACATGATGCTGCAGAATGCAGGGATGCCGAGAAGCAACGATTCCACTACGAGAATAACGAAGATGCACAAATCACAGGATCGGCATTGAGGGGGGGCAAAGGGACTGGCAACGCCGGATTGACCGAGCCAGCCAGTCCCAAAAAACCAAGCGCAGTTTCCCAAGAGGATGGTTCCGGCAAGGGCGATCAGGCTCCAGGAAAAGAAAGGCACGCACAGTATTGGAAGATGCTCAAGAAGGTCACCGTGGTCTGGATGCTTGCATGGACCGTGCCCGCGATCATCATGCACCTTCCAATAGGCGTGACGAGCCAAGTCAGGATACTAAACGGCATACCTTTGCACTGGTTCAACGCAGCTTTATTGGCAATAGTGATCGGGATTGCTCTGATATTCATGTACGCCTATGTGATGGAGAGGACGGACAGGGCGTTCAGGGGGGCTTGAGAAGTCTTGTCCGTAGGCAAGCGGGCATTTGCAGCATTCAGCTTCGCCTATTTCGCCACAGTGTCAGTGCTGGCGTTGACAGGGAATACATTCGTGGCTGCGGCTGCGGCGCTATTCGGGTCGCTTTTCCTCTACATGATCATCGCGTTCATCATGAGGACTAGAACCGCTGGGGACTTTTACGTGGCGGGAAGGAGCATTGGCTCCATCCCAATCGGCTCGTCGATAGCCTCCAACTGGATGAGCGGCGCGTCTTTCGTGTCGATGGCAGGGATAATCGCCGTCCTAGGCTTCGACGGGATGCCATACATATTGGGATGGACGCTGGGCTACTGCATAGCGGCATTCATGATAGCACCATTCATAAGGAAGTCCGGCACATACACGGTTCCTGAATTCATAGAGACCAGGGCATCCAACTGGCCCCTCGCCAGGGTCACCTCGGTCCTGATGCTTATCATCATCTCATTCACCTACCTGGTAGCCCAGCTTGTGGCTACGGGCGTGATCGTAGGCAGGTTTCTTGGGCTTCCCGCAATATTCGGGGCGATCTTGGCGTCTGCGATTGTGGCGGTCTTTGCAGGCACGGGAGGGTGGAAGTCCATCGTCTGGGTCAATGTCGCACAGTATTGGATCCTGATAGTAGCCTACTGGATCGCATTCCTGGGCGCCGCCTACATCGCTGGGATCTTCACCCCGTGGCCGCACTTAGGGTACGGCGAACTCCTCACCCAGCTCGAGGCGAAAGAGTTGGCTAACGGACTGGCAGCGTTCACGGATCCCTTCGTAAAGGCATTCGGGGGCGGGAACGGGCACGCAAATTGGCTCCTCTCCGCCCTCTGCCTCATGCTCGGGACTGTCGGCCTTCCCCACGTCCTCTCCCAGTTCTACCTGGTCAAGAACGTGAGGACTGCTAGGTACGGCGTGGGCTGGGGGCTCACCTTCATCGCGCTGCTCTACGTCACTGCACCAGTCTACGCGGTCTTAGCCAGACACGCATTCTCTGGGGTATGGGGGATGCCAGTAGACCAAGCACTTGGCCTTTCATGGATACAGAAGTGGATACCTACGGGGCTGATCAGGCTGAACGACCTGAACGGCGATGGGATCATCCAGCCTCCGGAGCTCTCTTTCCACAACGATATAGTCGTGGTCGGGATGCCAGACATGTTCGGGCTCCCCTGGCTCTTCGCCGCAATCGTGGCGATCGGAGGCTTGGCTGCAGCCCTGAGCACCGCCAACGGGCTGATCATGGTGATGGCTGTCGGTGCAACCAGGGACATTTACAAGAGGTTCATCAACCGGGAGGCGACTGAGCGTAGGGAGGTCTGGATCGGGAGGGGCATGGTAGTGCTGCTCTCGGCACTGTCGGGGTTATTCGGGGTGCTGGCTCTCCAGGACAAGACATTCTCAACGTATGTGGCCTTGCTTGTGGGATGGGCGTTTGTCTTTGCGGCTGCATCATTCACGCCTGTGGTCATGTTAGGGATCTTCTGGAGGGACCTCAATAAGTACGGCCTTGTTGCCGGGATGATCTGCGGAATGGCGATCGCACTCCCCTACATCATCGGGGTCGGGCTCATGGGGATGGCACCTTTGACAATAATAGGGAACGACCTAGGAACGCTTGCGTGGGGGACAGTAGCTTTCTTGGCTAACCTGCTTACCTCAATCTCGGTCTCGGCCGCTACAGGCGGCAGGAGGGCGAACGCACCGGAGACTAACAGGTTTGTCGAGGAGCTGAAGGCTCCTGAGTGATCGGGGTGCCCGACATGAGGGGTGAGGGCCTCAGTGAAGGCGAGTCGGAAAGGTGCGGCGGGCCGCTGAAGAAGCTGGCTTTGAGGAGGCTGGTCTGGGCTATGGCTGACGTTTCGATAAAAGCCGCAGCGAGAACGATGCACTTAGAGGGGGTCTCCTCGGTCGTGGTGGTGGAAGGAGACAAGCCAATCGGGATTCTGACCGACTCAGACCTCCGGGAGGTGATCGCTGAGGGGGCAGATGTGGGAATGAGTGTAGGGGAGTACCTTAAGGCGAAGCCGGGAAGGGTGTCCGGCTTGGTTGCGGTGGAAATAAGCGAGGGGATCCATGAGGCCCTTTCGAAGATGCTGGAGCACAGGATAAAACACACTGTGGTCACCGAGGGGGGGAAAGTGCGCGGGGTTGTCACGATCGGTGATCTCGCGTACAGGCTTGGACCATTCCATCTCTACTACGTGATCAGGCTTCGGCGGGCGCGGAGCCTTGGAGAGGTCAGGGAAATCATCACGGAGTTCAAGGACGAGATAATAAGGAATGCGCTCATCGACCATAAGAGGGGCGGCATGATTGGATCCACGGCCTTATTTGAGAGCGTCAGCCATGTTATGGACGCTTCCCTGATGGCACTTGCAAACATCAAGGGCCGACTCCCAAGCAATGCGGTTTACGCAGCATCAGGTAGCTGGGGGAGGAAGGAGCAATTTGTGCTCACTGACAGGGACACGCTGGTGGTCTATGACGATGGCTCCGGAGCCAAGGTTAGCGAGCTGCGCCCCTGGGTAGAGGGTCTCGAGGACTGTATGGACGAAGTTGGCTTTGCACCGTGCCAGCATGGATACACCGCCAGGAAGCTCCTTTTTGGGCGCGAGGAGCTGACGAGTCTCATCGAGAGATGGGGCAACGACCCCCAGAGGTTTGCAGTCGAACTCTCTATCATCGCGGACTCAAGGGCAGTTCTGGGCGATGAAGGGATCCTTGAGGGAGTTAAGAGGGTTCTGACAAAAAAACTCCACAAGAACCGCCTCTTTGTCACCCAATCCTTGATGTATAGGCCTCCCTTTTCCCATCTCGGGATCCCAAAGTCATTCGACTTCAAGTCGAAGGTGGCGGCCCCATTGGAGTATTCGGTGAGGGGGCTAGCTGTCACCAACGGCATCACTGTCGCCCCCACCTCGGAGAGGATAGATCAGCTGGGGAAAGCCAAGGTAATTTCGCAAGAGCTCCGACGGGAGCTTCTCCAAAGCCACGAAATAATAATGGGCTTGAAGATCACGTCCCAGCTGCTGACCCAAGGGACGGTTGAGGCCTCTGCGCTCACGCCATTGGAGGTAGGGATGGTTAAGCAAGCCATGAAAAGTGTCAAGCTCTTCCAGCACCACATTGAAAGGACGTTTGTCTAAGGGCGGCTGAGAGATGTTCCCACCAACCGAATACTTGTCCAAGGTAAAGCCTTTCTCCCTTCTTCAGAAGGCAGAACTGGCGGATCTTGTAAGAAGGATGGAGGTCGAGTTCTACAAGGAAGGGAAGACTGTGTTCAGGCGTGGGAAGAATCAAGAGAGAGTTTTCCTAGTGAGGGAGGGGAAGTTCGGGCTCTTCTCGGGAGAAAGATTAGTAGACACTATTGAGAAAGACGAGTTACTTGGCATCGAGGCCTTGAACACCGGATGGAGGCCGGAGTTTGACGGGAAAGCCCTCGAGGATTCGGTGGTGTTCGAGTTTGAGACAGCGGCAGTTAAGCGAATGCTAGAGAGAAATGTCAAGTTCAGAGGTTACATCGAGTGCCTTAACTCGAATAGGTTCTTACAACTTATGGGGACCAGTCTTGGTGGCAATGAAGAGAACCTCCATAAGACAGTCGGCACAATAGTGGGAAGGAGCCCAGTTTTTTGCTCAAAGGAGGAGACGCTGGCGAATGCGGTCAAGCTAATGGTCGACCAAAGGGTTGGGAGCGTCATCGTCGTCAACCCCAAGATGGAGCCTATTGGAATAGTGACGCATTCCGATGTCCTTAGGCACCTCAGCACGGGGGCGGGAGTCCTTGATCCAGTTGAGCGTGCAATGTCCTCGCCGATAATCACAGTTAGCTCAAGTTCTTCGGTACTCGACGCCTATGTGAAATTCATATCCTACGGAATCAATCACCTAGCAATAGTCCAGAACGGGAAGCTGGCAGGAGTGATCTCGATCAAGGATCTTGTATCCAGCCTTGAGGTCCATAGTTACTTCTTCAAGGTGACAAAAGGGGCCTCGGGTGCAATTGCCGAGGAGTCAATTGCTACGCCCAACGATATGGACGAAATTATAAGAAACGCCGCCAAGCACGGCCTTGATTATCCCTCAATATCGGCGATAGTGGCTAGGCTTGCAGACTCCGCGGTTAAGAGGGCATTCCACTCATTGTATGGAACCCCAGGAAAAAGTACAGCATTGGTGTTCACGGGAGAGCTTGGAAGGGGCGAGATCAGTTTTCCCCTTCAGGCAGACCTGCTGCTCATCGGTTGCAACCAGGCCGAGGGGCTTCAAGAGGCGCTCTCTAGAAGGGGATTCAAAGCACGAAAAGCCCTATGCTGCGATGCGGATATGCATGGCTTCTTGAGCGAGCTCCAATCAGAGGGGCTCCTTGAGCTGATGGATGCGAGGCATATCTTGGGCGACAACCATACTTGGATGAGCTTTAAGAAAGCCCTGATGGAACGGATTGTCCAAGGCGAGTTAGTCGAGAAGGCGACGATCTTCACGGGCAGCAGCAATGAGGCTAACGTGCTCATCAGGGAGATTGCAAATGCAGTAAAAATACTTGCTTTCCGATGCGGGGAAACGATGCCCAAATCCACATGGGAAAGGCTAGAGGCGCTCGGCACCCAGGGCTGTGTCCCGCAAGAGATGGCCGGGTCGCTAAGGGAAGCCTACATAGCCCTGAGGACAATCGATTTGAGGGGCAGAGTGTGCAACGATGAGAAGAGGTTAGACAAGAATCTTCATAAAAAAGTCATTAAAACAGCTTTTGAGCAGGCAAAATGTTTGAAGGGGGCCATAGTTGAGGATGACCGTGGCTGATCCCAGTTTCGAAGGGGAGGAATTCGCGGTCGTCGATCTTGAAACGACTGGCCTGAGTCCGAGCTCAGACGAGATAGTATACATCGCCATCATACCGATGAGGGGCTACAGGATCCTCCTTGGAGAGGCTTTCCACACACTCGTGAAACCATGCAGGCTCAAAGAAAAATCAATAAAATACCATGGCTTATGCCCGAAGGACCTCGAAAGAGCCCCTCCATTCGAGGAGGTCTCAGGAAAGGTACGAAGGATGCTTGAAAGG
>CALGKV010000108.1 GCA_937930465.1 Methanosuratincolales archaeon
ATTGGCTCTGGCATAATGGTAGACGGAAGGGTCATCCTCGGGAAGGACGGCAATGCCCACGAGGTGGGGCACATGGTGATCGACATGGATGGGAAGCTTCGATGCAACTGTGGCGGGTTTGGGCATTGGGAAGCCTACACGTCAGGGAGCGGCATCCCCAAGTATGCAAGCTACCTGTCAAAGGGCTTTTCAGGTTCCAGCAGGCTAGTCGAGTTGATTAGGGCAGGCGGCGGTGAGATCGAGGCAAAAGAAGTCTTCAGCGCAGCCCGTGCGGGCGACCCCTTCGCCCAGCATGTGATAGAGAGGGCGGCGGAGATCAACGCCAAGGCATTCGCAAACATCGTGAACATGTACGATCCCCAAATCATAACAATAGGGGGAGGGCTTGCCCTGAAGAACCCATCTTTGACGGTCGATCCAATTGCGAAGGCGGTGCCACCGCTCTGCTTCAACGCGCCCCCCAGCATTATGCTGACCCCCCTGGGCGAGGACGCGCCTCTCGTGGGCGCCCTTCTGTCCGCGTTCGGTTCTGTCCGTTCAAGGATTATCCCGCAGCTGGGATGATCAGAAGAAGCCCCGGAGCGCCGCGGCGTACTCCTCCGGGAACTCTGTCAGCCCCACCTCCCAGCCGTATAGCTCAAGGAATGCCCTGTCGCAGCCTATTCTCCTGGACCTGCCCATGATCCTGGCGTGCAGCCTGAACGTACCCTCCCCGTGCCCAGGAGGGAGGGAAAAGATCCCCATTGTAACCGACCTAATCCCCATCTCCCAGTACCCCCTCAGGATCCTGGATATGCCATCTGCAAGACCGAGGGCGAAATCTCTTTCGATCTCCAGGAGCGAAGAGCAGTCACGCTCGAGGATGCCAATCACCTCGCACGTGCCTTTTGGGGCCCACGGCGCGATCCAAAAGAACCCTTTGGTCTTGCCGACGAACCTAGGAGAGCCGACTTCAGATTCGAGCAAGTCGTCCCAGAAACACCTAGACTCCCTTGCTCGGTATAACCTGCAGGAGTCCAGGGATTCCCTAAGGGATCGGACGGGTGACCTGCCCGCGATCACTTGGAAGTGGGGGTGCAATACCGAGGCGCCTGCCTGGCTCAGGTGGTTCCATCCTAAGAAGTGGAAGGGATATCCATTTTCGGAGGCTGCCCTCATAAAGGCTGCGGATGCAGTTATCCCGTCTGCGAGCTCCTCGGGGCTGTACCTGTTAATCTCCAGCTTGTGTTCCGGCGTGAATGCCACAACGCCGTGGAGGGACGAGAGGGGGTACATATTAGGAAAGGCGACCGCCCTGCCCGCCCTGATCCTCTCCGATCCGCAGAAGTCCGGAGGGAATGTGGGGGTCGAGCTCTCAAGGTTCTCTGGGCAGAATGGGCAATCCTTCGCGATCTTGGGGACTGTCACTGCTTCTTGCTGCCTCGGTCTCCCCTGCCTTGCCCTGTTAATCCTGGTTGTTTCGCCAGTAAGAGGATCGGTACGGACTTCGATCTCGCAGGTCGCTTTTGCACCTGTGCCGGGCATCCGGATCTCTGAGCGCTCAGTGCATCGTTCCAGCCTTAACAGACTTGGCACCCCCAGGCTTGAGTTGCGACTCCGCCTCATCGATTGCTGACGAGATCAACTGAGCCATCCTGCCCCCAACATCAGCTGTGCCCGCATCGCCCTCGAGCTGCCTTATCTCCTCGGCGAGCCGGGGCAGGCCGAGGACCTCGCCGACCCAGCGCCGAAGGTCACCCCTGGAGAGGTGGAACCGCAGGACGGGCCCGTCGACCGACTGGATGGCTGCCTTCAGAGAGTTCAGGTTCGTAGCCCTGACCCCGACTGGCTTGCCCAGCCCAGCATAGAAGTGGAATGCGTGCGCGTCGGGCAGTTCGCCGTAGAGGAGCCTATATGACCTCGCCTCCTCGCCGAGCTTTGCGTAGAGCTTGGATCTGAAGTCTGATATAGCCCACAGGAATGTCGAGAACGCCTCCATAGGGCTGCTGAAGTGCGAGAAGTATGAGTGTATCTCTCCGTCCATGCCCTGCTTTCGGCTCATGTACAGGAAGTTGTCGCTCTGACCGAGGAGCCTCCATATACGAAGATCATCCACGGACTTCTTCGCCATAGGGTGCAGGTACCGCAGGTTCTCGAGGCAGTACCGCTGCAGATCGTTGCCGATCCAGGCAGAGAGGTCCTTCTCGGAGCCGGCCCCAGAAACGTAGTCCCTAGCGTCCACCACCCCCTTCGGCTCAAGGGCTTCGGCCGCCTGCCCAGGTGTCGCCCACATAATCCCTTCCCTCTTTTGTGCTTCCTCTGGGAGTGACCCGAGGAAGTCCATGATGCCGCTCTCCTCTCCGAAGTACTCGCCGAATGCCTCCAGGTTGAAGCCCAGCAGCACAAAATCACCCTTCTGTGAGAGTAGGAGATCTAAGTAGTGGGCAGACCGGAGCGGCCCACCGCCTGGACCGGACTCTGTGAACCTGAAGTTCACCATGTCCGAGAGGGGGTAGTTCCTGGGGATTAGCCTTATCCCCCCGTCTGGCGAGGAATAGAGACGGTTCGGCGACCTGAAGCCGAGAAGCCGATCAGTCCCCTCGACTATGGCTGAGTTGAAACCAAGGGCGCGCATTACCTTCCAGGTGTCATTCCTCGAGATCAGCCCCGTGCTCTTAGCCGTTTTTGGCATCTTCTTGAATAGCTTCTCAGCAGCAATCCTCTGCATCTCCAGCTGCCCGGCGAGCTCCTCAGGAGAGAAGAGGGAAGGTAGGGAGCCGTAGTAGGGCTGGGCGATCAGCTCGCAGGATCCGGTGTCAACAAGATTCTTTATTTTAGTCACAAGCTCAGGACCCCAAGCGGCAGCCTGCTCGAGCAGGGTCCCAGAAACGCTAATCGCACACTTGAAATCCCTTTCCTCAATGGATTTTAATATTGAGTCCAGTGCCGGCATGTACGAGATCCTGGAGACGCGCAGGAAGGTCTCCCTGTTGAGGTCGTCATTGAAATAGAAGCTTTCGAGATTTGCGCCTGGCTGGATCGATCTGCCGAACTGCCTCTTTAGGCGCCTGGGCTGGTGCAATTCAAAGAGTGGTAAAATCAAGACCATCCGGATACCATCGATAAGTAATCTGTTGTAGGTCTTATTTCAACTTTGGCAGGGGATAGTTTTTTAATTCCTGTCCATAATGAGTAAGCATCGGCGATCACTATGAGGTTTGATATCGCTTTCATAGGATTCGGTACTGTAGGGAGGGGTTTCGCAGACCTCTTACTGGAGAAGAGGGAGCTGCTGAAGAAGGCATTCGGCATCGACTGGAATGTTGTTGCCATATCAGACATCAAAGGAGGTTCTGTGATGGATTCCAATGGGATTGACCTGGCTGAGGCCGTCAAGTTGGCCGATTCCGGGAAGGGCATAGAAGGGATTGGCGGGGAAAGGAAGGGTCTTGGGGCGTTGGAGACAATAAGGGAGAGCGGCGCGAACTTCATAGTGGAGGTAACATGGACGAACATAAGGGATGGCGAGCCCGGATATTCCCACATAAGGACCGCGCTCGAGATGGGCAAGCATGTAGCGACTACCAACAAAGGGCCGATCGCTCTCCACTACAGGGAGCTTATGAGGATCTCATCGGAAAAAGGCGGGAGGCTGAGGTTTGAGGGGACGGTGCTGAGCGGGACTCCTGCCTTCAACCTATTCGATGGGCCGCTCGCCTCGAGCAGGGTCGCTTCGATAAGAGGGATAGTGAATGGCACCACCAACTTGATACTCTCCGAGATGGAGAAAGGAAAGGCCTACTCTGATGTCCTGAAGGAAGCTCAAAGGATGGGTTATGCTGAAGCGGATCCGACGATGGACGTGGAGGGTTGGGACGCTGCAGCCAAGGCAGCCATACTCGCGAATCACTTCTTCGATGCGGACATCAAGCCTGACGCCGTAATCAGAAGGGGCATCTCAGGGATCACGCTGGAAGAGGTTACGGGCGCAATCAAGAGTGGCGGGCGGATCAAGCTGCTTGCGAGGGCATGGAGGGGCGACCGAGGCGAGGTTGGTGCAGAGGTTTCGCCTACATGGCTCCCGGCTTCTGACCCGCTAGCAAGCATTGGAGGCGTGACCAACGCACTGACCTTCAGCACGGACACGCTCGGCGACGTCACTATTGTTGGCCCAGGCGCAGGCAGGAGGGCGACCGGATATGCGCTCC